>NZ_JAHHPS010000328.1:0-1295 GCF_024606275.1 Endozoicomonas sp. SESOKO4
TTATGTGATTGAGCCAGAGCACCTGTGGAGCAGCATTGCCGAAATGGCTCGCCTTCAAAATGGCGAATTGCTGGCAACTCTTAAAGACGGTTTTGACTATATCGAAAACCACAGTTTTGCCAGCAACTTTCGGGGATTGTTCTCTGAAATTAATCTCAACTCGGAAAAGCTTGGCAAACAACATGCGGATCGTAACGCCAAGCTTTGCACCATTATCCAGAAAATTGCTGAAGGAATTGCCCAGTTTTCTACGACCACAGATATTCTGGGTGATGCCTATGAATACCTGATTGGAGAGTTTGCGGCTGGCTCCGGTAAAAAAGCCGGTGAGTTTTACACCCCTCAGCCCGTCTCTACTATTTTGTCTCGCATCGTCACGTTGGACAGTCAGGAACCCAAAACCGGCATGCGCGACAAACTGGACAAGGTGATGGATTTTGCCTGTGGCTCCGGCTCTCTGCTGCTGAATGTCCGTAAACAGATTAAAGAAGCCGGTGGTAGCATCGGCAAAATCTTCGGGCAGGAAAAGAACATCACCACCTACAACCTGGCGCGGATGAATATGCTGCTTCACGGGGTGAAGGATTCCGAGTTTGAAGTGTTCCACGGTGATACCCTGATCAACGAGTGGGATCAGTTGAATGAAATGAACCCGGCCAAAAAGCTACAGTGTGACGCCATTGTTGCCAATCCGCCGTTTAGTTTGAGGTGGGAACCCACAGAAGCTTTGGCTGAGGACTTCCGCTTTAAAAGCTATGGCCTTGCTCCTAAATCCGCAGCAGATTTCTCCTTTTTGCTACATGGCTTCCACTTCCTGAAAGAAGACGGCACCATGGCGATTATCCTGCCCCACGGCGTGCTGTTCCGCAGTGGAGGTGAAGCTAAAATCCGGCAGAAACTGCTGAAGGATAATAATATCGATGCCGTTATCGGCCTGCCATCTAACCTGTTTTTCTCAACGGGGATTCCCGTTTGTATTTTGGTGTTAAAAAAGTGCAAAAAGTACGAGGATGTACTGTTTATTAATGCCAGCGAGCACTTCGAGAAAGGCAAACGGCAAAACAAGCTCCGTAGTGAGGATATCGATAAAATCATTGATACTTATCAGAAACGAACAGAGGAAGATCGATACTCACGCCGTGTCTCACTGGAGACGATCGCCGAGAAAAATGGCTATAACCTCAATATTTCCCGCTATGTGAGCACTGCCAAGGCGGAAAAGATTGAGGACCTTGGTGAGATTCATTCCAAGTTGGTCGAGATCAACAAACAGGCCAGCGAGGCGGCTGAACGGC
>NZ_JAHHPS010000032.1:0-2086 GCF_024606275.1 Endozoicomonas sp. SESOKO4
GGATATTTTCAGGGACAGGCTGCAAAGGGATTTTAGCCTTTCTGCACTGATGAATGTACTGAAATAATGCGTGTAAAAATTGGTTAATCAATTTGATTTCCTGTACCGTTTTTGGACAACGGAAAAAACGAAATTCCAGCGTTGATAATTTTTTGACTTTACTTGCTCCGGTAATATGTAATAAAGAAATAGCCATGTACTTTTCCATATAATCGTCACCCACTCCACCAAGCCCCCTTTGTATAGTCGTCATATGAACAAGTTGGTTATAAAAATGCACAAATTGATTAAGCCTGTCTTTTTTTTCCGAATCATTTTTGCTTTTATAGCTTGACTCTTCAGTACAACCTTCTTCTATTTTTTTATTATATCGATCAATGATCCAATTTAACCGCTTCACTGCAAATAGCTTTGTGTCTGGATTATAATCAGCAAATGTTTTATACCATTTGGCTTCATCGTTCTGCAGGATACGATCATTATTTCCAAATGCCCTCAGCAAAAAAGGGTTTCGCTGGATCTCAGACTCCAAAGCCAGAAGCACACTAGTATCACCCTGAGTGGCACTCAAGACATCGACGTGTTTATGCCCGGAGCTATAATCAATCAACCCGTCTTTGCGCATTGAATCAGTCACTTCAATGACCTTTTCAAAAGATAATTCCGCGAGTTGATCATCAGCATGATAAGGCGTGCAGATTATTTCAAACCACTTCCGAGTATCATAAAAAGGAAACAGGGTAAAGTTACTGTCAAATCCACAGCGTGAATCAAATTTTTTAGCGGTAACGTGGTTAGTTAACTCTTTTTCTGCGAATCGAGATGAAAAAATGCTAACAAGCTTCCCCTCTGAATCAGAAATTACATTTTTTACATCATATTCAAGCTCTTCTCCAAATTTAGGGTTTAATTTGTTTTCCGATTTTGCTTCATTCTCAGTGGATAAAGGGCAACCATCAAAAAGAGTGTCGACAATACCATCACAACGCCGAAAAAAAATAACATCCATAACATGTCGATTAAAAAACTCTCTCATATCAATTTTGTTGATACGCAAAGCAATGGTTAACAAATTACTCGGGTAAAATAATAAACTACCACTATCGATAATTTTTTGCCTGAATTTCACGGCAAAATTAAATATGATAACCAGCTCAGAAAAAAGGCCTCCTGAAGGAAGAAGGGTTTGAAAAAATGGAAATATATCCTTCAGCAATTTCTCGTAGGTGAATTCATTTTTATTCATTAAAAAAAATCTAACATTTGGGATTACATCATTTGGTACGTTCTCTCTTTTGTTGAGATAATCCACCAGAATGTCCCCCAGACTATAAAATAATCGACTCCTGTTTCTTTTAGGTTCCGCTGCCGCTCGTTCGGTAAAAATAGCATTCAGGAAAGACTGTATCTCTTCGACTCGTTTCTGGCTGATGATCTTACCCGCCACATATTTATCGGTGCTGCTTTCAACCGTAAAACACCGATCATGAACCAGACCTTCCCGGTATAAAATAAAATCGATAAAAATTTCTGTTAATTCGTCTCTTTGATCATCTTCATAACTCTCTCTTGCAATTTTTTCGTACCTCAGTGTGTGTATGAGTTTTTTAATGGTATTTCGAAAGCATTTTGCCACTTCATCAGCACTAAATATCTCGCTCGGCCTGCTTTTGACTTCATCTATGCCCTCACAACCGTCAGAATTAAAGCAGTGAGAAACTTTTCGATCAGGAATAGGCTGATTGACCATCTGATGACTGCAATCTGGTACAATACAACCAAATTCTCGCATCTGCTTTATCGGTGCAGAGGATTTATCTTCAACCAATCGCTTTCTTGAAAAACTTTTAACCACTCTCTGCTCTGAATCAAAACTTTCATCATTCTTCTCAGCAAGACTGTTTTTATGAGGTTCGTAAGCATCTGTTACAGTAGTGTTTATATTCATAAATCCCTCTATTGAACACATTTAATTCTCTTAAGCTATACATGCTTTAGACCATTAATTTCCAAAAAAGATCCAGAACAATAATTCATCTAGCAGCCTGTCGGACTTAAGCGTCCGTAGCGAGGATTGCAAGAAATT
>NZ_JAHHPS010000329.1:0-1593 GCF_024606275.1 Endozoicomonas sp. SESOKO4
GTTTTTTGGCGTGGCGGAACCCGTCATGCACTTCCTGACACCTCCCGTGGGCGATCCGGCATCCATTGAGTCCGCCCGGGAATCCATGAGGATTACCTTTTTCCACTGGGGTTTTCATGCCTGGGCCATCTATGCCATTGTGGCCCTGATACTGGCATTCTTTGGCTATCGTCACAATCTGCCTTTAACCCTGCGTTCGGCTCTTTATCCGATTGTGGGTGATCGTATTCATGGTGTCATCGGGCATGTCATTGATGTCTTCGCCATTCTGGGTACGACCTTTGGTGTGGCAACAGCATTGGGTTATGGCGTGCTTCAGGTCAACTCGGGCCTGAATTACCTGTTCGATATCGATGTAAGCACCCATGTCCAGGTGGTTTTGATCGTTGTAATTACTGCTCTGGCCACCTTGTCCGTTGCCTCAGGTCTTGATAAAGGAATTCGCCGTTTATCTGAGATCAATCTGCTGCTCGCACTGTTGCTAATGGCCATGGTCATTATACTCGGGCCTACCATTTTACTGTTGCAGTTACTGGTGCAGAATATTGGTAGTTACCTGTCTGATATTGTCGACAAAACATTCAATCTCTACGCCTATGAACCTACCGACTGGATGGGTGGCTGGACTCTGTTTTACTGGGCGTGGTGGTTGTCCTGGTCACCTTTTGTCGGCATGTTTATTGCCCGTATCTCCAGAGGCAGAACCATTCGCGAGTTTATCTGTGGTGTACTGTTTGTCCCTGCCTGCCTGACCTTTATCTGGATGACGGTATTCGGAAACACTTCCATTGATCTGATTATGAATCATGGGGCGACAGACCTGGCTGATATTGTTCAGGTTGATGTCTCGCTGGCGCTCTTCAAGTTTCTGGAGTATTTCCCGGCCACAGAATTCCTCTCAGGAATTGCCATTATCATGGTGGTGGTATTCTTTGTCACCTCTTCCGACTCCAGTGCCATGGTGATTGATATGCTGGCTTCTGCGGGTGAAGGGAAAACTCCGGTCTGGCAGCGTGTGTTCTGGTCTTCATTGATTGGTCTGGTGGCACTGGTACTGATGCTTGCCGGAGGACTCAAGGCTCTCCAGACGGCCACGATTGCTACGGCTTTACCATTTTCTATCGTGTTGTTGGTTTCCGGCTATGGACTGCTAAAAGCACTGGCACTGGATACCGCCAAAAAAGAGAGTCTGACCCAAACCACGCTGGCTCCGAGCCATGCCAATGTCTCTATTCCATGGCAAACCCGATTGCAGAATATTACTCACTTCCCTGAACGTAAAAGTGTCAGGGTTTTCATGCGAAGTGTGGTGCTACCCGCCATGAAGTCCCTCTCCAGAGAGTTGGAAGAACAGGGTGTGGAAACTGGCATAGACTTTGACCGAAACAAGAGCATTGTCTCTCTGAATGTGTTTCATGGTGAGGAACAGGACTTTCTCTACAAGGTCAGCCCACGTTCCTACGTTCAACCCAGCTTTGTCATTGATGATGAAGAAGAGAGTAAGTACTACCGTGCAGAAGTCTTTTTGAGGGAGGGCGGTCAGGACTACGATATTATGGGCTGGACCAAAGATCAGGTCATTGGCGATATTAT
>NZ_JAHHPS010000330.1:0-1232 GCF_024606275.1 Endozoicomonas sp. SESOKO4
TGACTCCTGAACCAATCGACGAAATCACTCAAGTATTTTATTCGTTCTTTCAGGTGTTTTCTCTTTATCTCTTGTTCTTCGTTAAGCTCTTTTCCTTCTTGTTCCTTCGCTGCTTTGTCATGTTGGGCTCCATCAGCCTGCTGATAGACATCGGCACCAATAGTTGGTTCAGGCATTGCCAAAATAGTTTGTGATTGTTCCAGCAGGTCGGCAAATCCTGTGCCGAGGGTTACCATTATGGCTCGGTAATCATTTGCATCAGGGAAAGTTTTTTGTAATTGTTGTTCTATGTAATTTGACAGGGTTGTAAGCAATTCTTGAAATAATTGAGGGTTTCCATTTCCAGGGTTGTATTCTGCATCATTTAATACCTTTTCGAATATTTCAAATAATTTCTGTTCTTTGTCTTTTCTGTTTGTAGAGCTGGTTACAGTATCATCCCAGTTTGATTTGCTAAAGTAACTCGAGAGATTCTTAACAGATCTTTCTGTAAATATTATCGAGAAAGGATCAAGAATTCTGTTTATTGTATTAATTAGATTCACGAACTGATTGTTTGAGGCAACTAATTCAGGGTTTTTTTCACCATATTCTTTTATTAACACTAACATTCGCTCGTCTGATTTGATATGTCGCTGATAACAAGGTATTACGTTCGTATAAATGCCATGGGTGAGCAGAGTGGTAGCGGCTTTTATCATTGGATCGGTTGGTGTCTCGGGCTTTTCAGTTTTTAAAGAAATATCCAATTGTTGCATTTGCCTAACATAGATTTTTCTAAAAAAATTCAGTCTGGAGATGGCTGACGCATATTCTTTAACATTTGCTTTTAAAACTTCATGATCTTTGATGGGTTCTATTGTACCTAAAAGTTCAAATTTTTTTTGACCGAGTTCCCAGATATCAGATAACTCTATGGCGTTAAGCAGGAATGAGTTAAAGAAGAAATGTGCTGCTTCAGGAGAGGCTCCATTTGAATGGATGGCTGCATAGTAACTTGCCATCAAGGCAGCGAGGCCTAGTTCAGGGATATGAAAAGGTGATTCGGTACCCCGCAGAGAATATAGAATTGCCATCAAATCATTCTGGTCTTCATTAAGCGTAAGGTGGAGTGTTTTTATCAGTTGCTGAATCATGTCTGCAATGGTCAGGTTCTCTTTGGGAGAGTATTCCGGAATGTAGCCCAATATAGTCCCTATGGTGTCTGCACCAAGGCCATCATACAACTCATA
>NZ_JAHHPS010000331.1:0-2580 GCF_024606275.1 Endozoicomonas sp. SESOKO4
TGTTCACTCCTGCCAATGCAATGAAATCTTCCCTTTCAGGGACTCTGTCACCCTGGAAGTAAAGTCAATTCTGGTAGCTTCGGGCAATTTAATCTGGATAACAACCCGGTCACTATAGTCACAGTGAATGATTTCTCCTGACAGGGATTCCAGCCAGTGTCGAAAAGCTTGCTCATTGGCATAATCGAGCAAGGCAGTTCCCTGAATCATGGGGACACATTCAACCACAGGCAACTGTTCTACGGCTGACTGAACTGACGCACCGTAAGCCCGAACCAGTCCTCCGGCTCCCAACTTGATGCCACCAAAGTAACGTACCACAACGACCGCTACCTCTCCGATCTGACGATGCTGTAAAACATTGAGCATAGGCTTGCCAGCCGTGCCGCCGGGTTCACCATCATCATCAAAACCCAGGACGGTATTTCCCTCGGGAGGACCGGCAATAAAAGCAAGACAGTGATGGGAGGCATCATGAAACTGATTTCTCAGAGATTGCTGGAAGGAGAGCGCTTCGGCTCTTGAGGTCACTCTGGACAGGAAAGTAATAAAACGGCTTCGCTTGACTTCCGCTTCCCACTGAAAAGAGGAGTCAGGTAATAGATCAGGCACCCGATAACGGCCCGTGGGCTGGCTGGACATTCAATTCTCTTGTTGCACTCAAAAAGCATGAACCGAGTGATCGTCAGCTATATTTTCCACTCAACCTGTCAGCACTCAGTGAAAGAAAAGTACTCCTTGAGTACTTCAACCAAGTCAATAATATCATGCCCTGCATTGACAATACTGTAGCCAGAATCAAAAAACTCCGGACCCACGTCTGGCTTACACCAGTGACACCGGGCATCAAAGTCAATATGGTTTTTCTCTTCATCAGGTCCGGGCAGCTTAATTCTCATACTGTAAACCGCACCAATGAGAACCGGTACCGTACTGATGAGCATCAAACCATTGCTGCTGATGTTACCAATACTTCCTATTTCCCTGAGCGTGTTCCTGTTGTATACAGTCAGATATTCATTCAACTGATGACGCTTGATGCTGCGGCGTTCCTTGCCGCGTGGAACCATAGACATAATCTGTATTCCTTTACTGCCCTACCTGTATAAAATTTAAACCAGAACCTTGTACAACCTGCTCTGCCTTAACTCACTCTGCCTGAGCATTAACTGCTGCTCACGCTCTGTGATCTTTTTCTGCCCGTTGGCAAATGCGCCAAACTGCTGCATTAATGCCCTTTCAACTTCATCCACACAGTCCCTGAACTCTTTTTGGACCGGGTGCTGGCATAACTTGACGGCACGATTCAGCTCAGTTTGTCTGCCCTTCAGGGAAGCGGCTTGTGCCTGCATACTGTTCAACTGACTTTTGTTGGATATACAGTCGGCTTTAATGCTGAAATGATCTTTGGCAACATCGCAATCCATAATCGCCTGCCTGGAATTCCCAATCAGCGTCCACTGCCCCTGTTGTCCCTTCTTCCTCCATCTGAACTTTTGAAAGGTGGTAGAGACGTCTTCAGGCGGCGTGAGATCCATAGCTTTGATTTTGGTAACACCAACAGTATTCTTGCGTAGAGATAGCTGTAAAGCCGGATCAATATCAACACATTGAGTGATCACGGCCATCATCTGCTTTTCTATTGCAGCAAGATCCAATACTCCCCGATTAATCACGACTTTCATGACAGCCTCCATCATGTGCTGGTAAGCCTTCTGTAGGGTGACTTCCGTTTTCATCGCTTCCTGCACGCCTCCTTCGGCCTTCAGCTTTTCCCTGCTGTTCCCGAGGCTATCGATAATGTCCCTGAAATACTTAGAACCTGAAGCTCTATCCCCTAACTTCTTCACAACATTATAAAGCTCAGTTATTTTCAACTGAGCTTCTTCTAAAGCGACGTCGCTCTGATGAATCAGCTTGGCATTGGTCTCACTCACCATGTCTTTGCCATCCAGCCTGACCCCTTCGCTCTTTAATTGCTCGAAGTAACCGCTGAGGCGCTCACGCATCGGTTCTGAATCCGCTGTTTCAAGCAAATCCTCCTGATACGTTCCCGGCAGAACAATCCGCCTATCCATCGATTTGAGAAAGTTTGTCACTTCTGACTTGAGGCTGCTAGTGACAACAGCAACCGCTTCCGCAGGAATGCCCGCGGCTTTCAAATCCAGGTTATCCACCAGACTGACAGCTTCATTATTCAGCCAGTGATGCTCCTGCGCATAAACTTTATCCAGATGGCTGTTGACCCTGGCCTGCTGCAACGCTTGCTCACAGTTAAGCGTATGATTACTTCTCTCACGATTGGCAACATCAACGGCCACCAGTTCAAGCCATGCATTCTTACAAGCCCACTGGCAGGCTTTCAGGTTAACCAGCTCCTGAAAGGCTGCCTGAGAAAGACCCAGCTCTGCCCACTCCTTTTTACCCAGCTCAGCCAGTTCGTTTCTTATTTGAGGCAGCCTCTCTAAATAACCCTTTCCGCCTTCTTCAGTTTTTTGAATAGGAAACGTCACCGTTTGCTCAATCACTTTTTTCAGAGCAGGAGAGGCATTCTCTATCCCCTCAGGAAACAGGTTATCC
>NZ_JAHHPS010000332.1:0-2044 GCF_024606275.1 Endozoicomonas sp. SESOKO4
CATAGAAATAATGTATGGGTTGGCACTGGTTTCCAGGATGGATAGCCCGCCAGCCAATACAAACAGAGCTGCCAGAAAGTGGGAATACTGCATAGTCTGGCTGGCGGGATAAAACAGCAATGCACCGAACGCAAACAGACCCAGCCCAAGCAGTACACCGGATTTGTAAGAAAACTTTTTAATGTAGACAGCAGCAGGAAGAGCCAGGCAGAAGTAAGCACCGTAGAAAGCCATCTGAACAAGACTGGATTGAGCATCGTTTAAGATGAAGACCTTACGGAACTGGGCAATGAGTACATCGGTCATGTTATGTGCCAGTCCCCATAAGGCAAAACAACTGGTTATCATTACAAAAGGAACCAGTAACTTTTTTGGCACAAAGGGTGATTTTTTTCTGGTAGTCGATTTGCTATCGATAGACTGGGTTGTAGATAATTCACTCACTACATGTCTTCCCCTGGATGATATAAATCAAGCCTTAACCCAACAATAAGTAATCAATATCCACGGACACCCCGGGCCGCTTTTCGGGGAGCAGGCAGTGACACCTGTCAAAAGCTCGCACAATGCACCTGTGAAAAGCACCCGTAAAAAAGGTGGACAACTGACGTATTGCTATATCGGATTAAATTTACGAAATCCCTCATGCCATAGCTGTCCTGTCATGAACGCATTCCAATTGCCATAGAGGAGAGCATGAATGGCTGCCTGCAAACCGTTGCCTCAGTAGGTTTTCCGATGAGTTTCCGGGAGGGAGTATAGTTTGGTTGCTCAGTTATGCATGGCAGTTTTGCCTGAATTGTATTCAGGCTCAAAATACGTGACTCTGGGAACTGGCTCGTTTGAGCCCAACCCTGTGTTTTATGACAGGATTGGGTCGTGAGGTTGTGACAGGTATTCTCTGGATTGCATCTCTTGCAGACGACTGATGGTGCGCTGGAACTCAAAGTTCAGCTTGCCGGAGGTGTAAAGTTCTGATAGGGGAGATTCGGCGGTCAGGATGAGTTTAACGTTGCGGTCATAGAACTCGTCCACCAGATTGATAAAGCGCCTGGCCTGATCGTCTTTCTTTTCGCCCATTTGTGGTACATTTTCCAGAATGACTGTCTGGTAAAGACAGGCCAGTTCTATGTAGTCGTTCTGGCTTCTTGGACCATCACAGAGTGTCGCGAAACTGAACCAGCCTATGTCTTCGCAGGTGCGCTTGCTGTTGATCAATCTGCCCGCTATCTCAATGATCTCGGCTTCCCGGCAGTGGCTGATATCCGGTGCCAGGTCATTGAATGTTTTCTGCAGATGTCGATCGGCTTCCGTTCCTAATGGACTGTGGTAAGTGTCTGCTTTTTCCAGGAGGCGGAGGCGATAGTCCGTGCCGCCATCAACGTTGACCACCAGAGTATGCTCCTTTATCTGAGCAATGGCTGGCAGGAAACGGATTCTTTGCAAACCGTCTTTGTAGAGCTCATCGGGTACCACGTTGGAAGTGGCTACCAGTGTAATGCCTCTCTGAAAGAGTTGCTCAAAGAGACCACCTAAAAGCATGGCGTCGGTGATGTCAGAGACAAAAAACTCGTCAAAGCAGATTACCCGGGTTTCAGCAGCCAGTATTTCTGCCACTTTATCCAGAGGGTTCTTTTCTCCGGACAGATTTTTCAATTCACCATGAACCCATCGCATGAAGTGGTGGAAGTGCATGCGCTTTTTCTCGGGGAACGGCAGGCAGTCGTAAAAGGTGTCCATCAGATAGGTTTTACCCCGGCCAACGCCTCCCCAGAAATAGAGTCCACGAGCGGTGTGGGTTTCTTTGTCGGCAAAAGGGTTGATGCGTTTGAGCAGAGAGGTGCGGGGGGTGACAGCCGTCAGTTGATCAAAAAGACGCTGGAGATGCTGAACCGCTGCTTCCTGAGCCGGGTCATGGCTGAAGCTGTCTTTCTTTAAGTCCTGCTGGTAACGAGATTCCGGGGTCATGCTGGTCATTCAGTTGTTATTTCACTCTATCCATCGTTGACGGGGTTCGTATCAATAGTTGATGAAACAGTAAAGG
>NZ_JAHHPS010000033.1:0-3820 GCF_024606275.1 Endozoicomonas sp. SESOKO4
GGGTGCCGGATGCTTGATCCTTTTCCGAAATCGGTAGGTGACGCTGTCGTAAGTAACATTGATCTGATAATATTTTTTGTCAGTGACCAGAATGTCTCTGGGCAGTAGATTTTCATCCCCCAAAGAGTCCGGGAAAAGACCTGTTTCACGACTCGATAAAAGACATCCGCTGACATTATCGGGTGTATTGGCCAGCATACCAACCAGGGTGCTGGCCCTACCATTCTGCATAAACTTGACTCGACAGAATCCGGTCAGTTGGTCATCATTACAGCGGGACTCTTTGGCTAAAGGCTCTGGCAGTGGGGAAATACAATATTGTCTTGATGACCCGTAGGGATAAGCCGGATTATAGCCAGTGTTTAATGGAAATAGAGCTGGCTCTGGCTGGAGACCGCCTTCATTAGTGCCATGATTAGGGCGCAATGAGGGGTCATCAAGAAAAGTTGCCCTTGCCCAAAGATACGTCAGCTTTCTCTTAGCGTCAGCGTAGTTATCCTCACTGACATCAAAAGGAATCAGGTTGTACTGATCGTGCATCGCTTTCTGAGACGGCTCAGGAACCTCTGTGGCCTGCAATAGCGGACTGGTGCTGTTGATAACACCACCTTGACTTGATGAGGAATCCACAGAATTTCTTTTCTCAGCTTTTGACTCGCCCGACGGAGACATCGTTCCCAAAACGAGCGGAAGAAGCGTTTTATTTTTTGATTGCTTTGAATGTGAGTCCGTGGGCCCTCCGTGCCGTTGCTCACTGGCAAAAGCAATTCCGTAGTGAGTCAAAGCGATGGATAAGATCAGCGCGCTCAGAGCCCCTAAAACTTGTCTCATGCCCAAGCTCCTCGACCATAGTTACGGCAAAATCAGGTTAAAAACCTGTTCGTAACACTCGATAAGGGGGTAAGTATAGTGTTGATTTCAATGATAAATAGAATATAAATGACTTATAAAAACTTATTCTTATGAAATCTGGCTCAGAGTATGCGGGTTCAAGAATTTAGCTGTGTGGTATGGAGATAGCAAAACAGGAGCCACTGACTCCTGTTTTTTTAGAAAGCCTCGCGTTTAAGATCAGCTTTGCTGTTCTCTTGCACGCTCAACTTCTTTCATGCTCAGTTTTATACGACCACGAGAGTATATATCCAGCACAACAACGTCAACTGTCTGACCAACTTTCAGGTAGTCAGTCACATTCTCAACACGCTCATTGGCGATTTGAGAGATATGCACAAGGCCGTCTTTACCAGGCAGTACGCTGACAAATGCACCAAAGTCCAGAATACGGGTAACTTCACCGGTATAGATTTTACCAATCTCGGCTTCAGCAGTAATGCCGTAAACCATGTCGTAGGCAGCTTTGGCTTTTTCACTGTTCTCGGCAAAGATCTGAACCATACCACTGTCGTCGATATCAACAGACGCACCGGTTTTATCGCAGATACTGCGGATAGTGGAACCGCCCTTACCGATCACATCACGAATCTTGTCCGGATCAATTTTCAGAGACATGGTCATAGGCGCATTGGGGTTCAATTCTGAACGGGCAGTACTGATGACCTTGTTCATCTCACCGAGGATGTGCAGGCGAGCCTGCATAGCCTGTTCCAGGGCTATCTCCATGATCTCTTCTGTAATACCAGCAATCTTGATATCCATCTGCAGGGCTGTGATGCCTTCAGAGGTACCAGCTACTTTAAAGTCCATGTCACCCAGGTGGTCTTCATCACCCAGTATGTCAGTCAGAACAGCGAACTGATCACCTTCTTTAACCAGACCCATGGCGATACCGGCAACTGGCGCTTTCAGAGGAACACCTGCATCCATCAGAGCCAGGGAAGAACCACAGACAGAAGCCATAGAGCTGGAGCCGTTGGATTCAGTGATCTCGGAAACAACTCGGATGGTGTATGGGAACTCATCCTGACTCGGCAGAACCGCCTGAACACCACGACGAGCCAGACGACCGTGACCAATTTCACGACGTCCAGGCGCCCCCATGCGACCACACTCGCCCACAGAGTAGGATGGAAAGTTGTAGTGCAGCATGAATGGGTCTTTGACTTCCCCTTCCAGATTATCAACGATCTGAGCGTCACGGGACGTACCCAGTGTCGCGGTAACAATAGCCTGAGTTTCGCCACGAGTGAACAGGGAAGAACCGTGAGTCTTCTGCAGAACACCGATCTCAACACCAATGTTACGAACCGTCTTGGTGTCACGACCATCTATACGAGGCATGCCGTTGATAATGTTGCCACGTACAACATTTTTCTCCAGCTTGCCGAAAGCCTTTTCAACATCAGAAGCGTCGAACGCACTGTCTTCAGCGATCGCTTCCATCACTTCCTGACGCAGTGTTTTAACGGCGGCAGTACGATCTTGTTTGATGGTGATCTGGTAAGCTTCACGCATCTTACCTTCGAAAGCCGCTACTTTTTCTTTCAACTGGATGTTCTCAGCTGGCGCTTCCCACTCCCAGCGAGCCTTGCCAGCCTCTGCAGCCAGCTCCTTAACGGCCTGGATGACGGTCTGGTATTCCTGGTGGGCAAACAGAACCGCTCCCAGCATCTCGTCTTCTGTCAGTTCCTGAGCTTCAGATTCAACCATCAGAACAGCGTCGTTAGTACCCGCTACCACCATGTCCAACTCGGAAGTCTTTAGTTCTTCATAGCTTGGGTTTAGCAGATAACCTTTCTCTTCGTTGAAACCAACACGGGCAGCACCGATCGGACCATCGAAAGGAATACCGGAAACAGCCAGGGCTGCAGAGGTCGCTACCATGGCCAGAATGTCCGGATCATTCTTCTTATCAGTGGACATGACTGTACAGACAACCTGTACTTCGTTCATGAAACCTTTAGGGAACAGAGGACGAATAGGACGGTCGATCAAACGAGAAGTCAGAGTTTCTTTCTCACTTGGACGGGATTCGCGCTTCAGGAAGCCACCCGGAATTTTACCGGCAGCGTATGTTTTTTCTTGATAGTGAACGGAGAGCGGGAAGAAATCCTGACCTTCATTCGCCTGTCGGGCTCCGACAACAGTTGCCAGAATAGCAATATCGCCCATCTTGGCCAGGACAGCACCCGAAGCCTGACGAGCAACACGACCGGTTTCCAGAGTGATGGTCTGGTCACCGAACTGAAATGTTTTAATTACCGGATTCACAACGTTTTCCTATTAAGTGTGAACAAACGAATACAGTACCCGGTCATAGTGGTGTGACAGATGCAATTCAAAACCCTCTGGATAACCTAAAGACCCTGCCTACCCAGACAGACTTGGAATTGCACCCTCTACTGACAACCAGGGTGCTGACAAATAAGTACCTAACAAGATACTTAAGAGAGCGGAGATCCCGCTCTTTAAAACCTTAAAAACAATGTCGTCTTTATGGTTCTTTTAACCACAAGAAAAGCTAAAACTTTATTATACACTGTATTGCAGTAAAGATTTCACAGCCTGACTGCAATACCTTGCTGCTCTTCTGCAACAGGCTGATTTTTCTTATGACCGACAAAGCAAAACACCGCCTGCCTCACAATGGAAGCCGGCGGTGCTTTGACTACACAGAAACACATTAACTGGCTTCGAAGCTGCAATTCGTTCGAAGCTGTTTAATCCACTTCTGTCTAACCCTGAGTTGAACACAAAATTTCAACTCAAAGCATGCTACTACGTCTGGGAGGCTGACCGAGAATATTGCCCGCCTGGGCTAGCCCGTAGCGAGGACGGAAAAATTGGGGATGAAAATTCGGTTTTGTAAGGAGAATAGCGAGCTATTTGACGAACAAAAGCGGATTTTCAGACCAATTTGCTG
>NZ_JAHHPS010000333.1:0-2080 GCF_024606275.1 Endozoicomonas sp. SESOKO4
TGAGCTGATTTTTGCCCTGCATCAGCGCTTCGTAAATGCACTGGCGCCGGTCTCTACGACTTCGGGTCAGGGCACAGTATCCCATCAGAAATGGGCAGTCACCTATGTTGATTTCACACCCCCGAGAAAAAAGGCGTCCCTATTGACGCCGTCCTTCAAAGCCGCCATCGAAGGAATAATGCGCCCTGTGACTGTTGTTAGCTTGGTTGACGCCTTAATTGTTAACCTGGAGTTAGGACTTCATGTGGGCCTTATCGAGCTGCTTGAAAACGCTGGGGGAGGAAAAGAACGAACCTTGCGGCTGAAGTTTTCTGACAGATTTCGTCGCCCTGATGGCAGTGATGGACCTCATAAATTGAAACGTATGTGGCTTCTGGTACGGTTATTGAAAGCGATCGGACTTCATAAAGATGCCGATAGCATGGAGCTGGGTTACAACCCTGCAGTGGGAGAAATTATCGTCGAATGCGTCCGAATAACATCCACTCAAGCCATGTTGGGTGCCTTCCAAAAACTGTTCACTGTGGTAACTGCAACTCGTGACCTGGATAGTCTATTGAGGGGCATAGCTATTTTTGAAGGAGATCAATGGAACTTTAGCTTGCTTGCAGAACGCCTTAACAGCAATGCTCCAGTAGAAACCGACAGGTTCGCCTTTCAACATTGTCTTTTCTTAATGGTTTATTGGAAGTTCAATAAGATGACTTTCAGTTGCTACCCGTTATTAAGTACTCCCCACCAAGAGTTTATTGATCATAGTCGGCAGTTGGTAGCATGTATGAAAAAATCGGAGGATCATCTTAAGGAAATGTTAATGAGTGATGAGGTCAGTGAGGACACCCGCAGGGAACTATTACATCATCTTTTATTACTAGATCCCAATAAAGCTAACGCCATCTCATTGATTGAGCATATCTATGGTTTGAGTGATCAATACTTTGTGGTTGAGCCATCCCACAATTACCGACTGAAATTTTATATTCCACCGTGTCAGCCGTCTATGGCTCATAAAGAAAAGGTCAGGGATGTTCTGCTGAAGCATGGGTTGAAATATGCCAGCCAACAGATTAGAAACGATAGGGATCTTGTATTAACAACCATTGCCGAAGCCCCGGATAATCTGGAATATGTTAGTGAAGAACTGAAGGGTGATAGACATGTTGTCATGACCGCAATCACGCGGGATGGGTATCAACTGCTCTATGCAGCTCCGAAATTTCAGGATGATGATGTTGTTGTAAAGACTGCTATCTCAAAGACTCCATCGGCTCTGAAGTATGCAAGTGAGAGATTACGAGGAGATAAAAACATTGTTCAAATCGCAGTTGCCAGAGATATTCGTAACTTAGATTACGCCAGTGAAGAGGTATTGAATGATCGCGAGTATTTGCTGAACTTAATTGAACATAATTCTCATGCTTTCATGTATGCGGCTACTGAGCTTCAGCATGATAATGCCTTTATCCGTTCAGCAACCCTCAGAAACCCTGAGCTTCACAGGCTTCTTAAAGCTCTGGGCCTGGAAAAAGTCGATGATGAACCTTAGTGACGGGTAATGGACTGCTGTTTACCGGACTTTTATGGCTCAATCTCCAAGTACCATCTGGTCAGGTGCTTATCACCGATAGTTAAAGCTATTCTCTAACGTTATTTAACCTTCATTTTAATCGTTGTAATGTGTAATCCGCCTGGATTATCTGATGAGCACTCTCACTGGCATTCAGACGACTAAGTCTTTTATATCCTGATCAAATGGTTTTTTCGGGCTGATGTGTGAACTTTATAAAAAAAACATAGTCAAACGAAATTAATTGATTAATGCGACAAGCTCCTGACCATTAAATCATGGATTAATATTAACTTTAAAGGAATATCTTGATGTTACCAGATCGTCTTGACACATTATTTCAGCATATCCCGCCAACGAATCCAACTCAGGATAGCGAGGTCAGTGATTCATTCAAAAGGCATTTCCGCAATCCTGATACCAGTGGCGTTCCGATCGACGAAATACCACTGGCCAATCGCCTCTGCAGCGTCTGCAGTTTATCTTCTTCAGATCAGACTGCTGACTATTCTC
>NZ_JAHHPS010000334.1:0-4101 GCF_024606275.1 Endozoicomonas sp. SESOKO4
CGGGGGTTGGCATTGTACTGTCTGGCAAACAGCAGAGAGCCGGTTTTCAGCAGAACGACTGAGGATGCGGCCCTGCCCAGCGGCATTGCCAGCCCGCCCACTTCAGAGAACTTTTCAATTTCATTGTGGTAGGCATATTGCCCGGTTCGGTCATGATCAACACTATAGCCTTCCAACCAGTGCTGGAAGGGTATGATCATCCTGTGCGTGTAATCGCCCCTGTTGGTGAAGTCCAGGAGATACAGAAGCGACAGGTTCGACAGGGACAGGATGGCAGCCTCCACGGCGGTCTGGGTCACCAGCAGTGGTTTGTAACTGGAGTAGTACCAGGTGACAATCTGTGCCAGAAAGGCTGAAGGTTTGACCCAGTAATTATTGAGCTGTTGATCAACCGCTGCGGCATGAGCCTGCATCAATGTGCCATGGATAGCCTGGATCAGGTCTGATTCGGACACGCCAACGGCATTGGCATAAGGTGCCAGGGTATCCTGAACATTGGTCAGGAATGCTGCCGTCCTGCGGCCGTTTTCAAAAGCAATATCGTCAAGAATGTAGTTGGCGATGACAGCCGCTGCATACTCCTTCATGCCGGCAACAGATTCTTTCATACCCGCCTGGCTGGTTACGGACACAGGAGTAAAGGTATTTTCTATGAATTCCTCAACCCACTCGTCGGACAGCATCTGGACAACCTTCTTGAACTCAGGCACCCTGACAGCATGTCTATAACCAAGGAAGTGCTCAAATTCATCCACTGTCTGATAACCGTCGACACCTCTGACGGCCTTCATGTAGCTCTCAAGTTCAACCTTGCTGATCAGACCTTCACGCAGCAGAGCAATAGTCTTTTTACCACCGGCAAAACGGGTAGCCAGATATTCCGGGAAGCTTTCCAGGTTCCGAGGTTCATACTCGATGTAGTGAATGGCTGTTTTGCCCATGGCGTAAACGACATCGTCGTATTCTTGAGCCCCGTTTTGCAGCTGATGCCTGATCTTGAAAACCAGTCCCTGGACTTTTGACAGAACCTTCGGAGGCTGAAGTTTTAAAGCCCCGGAAGAGAGGGTCGGAAAGGTCGTCTTCAGGCTCTTGAAGACTTTCACAATCCGATTGGCCTGATCAAACGTCAAACCTTCTCCGACCAATGCCCTGAGGCGAACCGGTGCAAGTTCATCGTCAAAATCGAAAATTGTGAAATAGGGTACTTTCTTACCGTTTTCTACTGCTAATTCTGCCAAACCCATTGCGGCTTCCAGAGCTTGTTTCTTGAGAGAGTGATCCTGCATGAAGTCGTGCATATCGGTCAGAACTTTTACCTGCCACGGTGTGAACTGGAAGGGACCGCCTTCATTTTCGACGGCTTGCTCTGCCGCCTTCAGGACTTCCTTTAATTTCTCTATTTTCGCTTTCCTGACTTCTATTTCTCTGTTGAGACTGTGCAGCTTGTGGGTCATTTGCAGGATCTTCCCGCCAGTGCCATCATCTCCGCCCAGTTGAACCTGTTTGTTTCTCAGGTTATTAACCCGTTGTTCATGGGTTTCAGAAGTGTCTGGTTTAAGACCCACGGCTTCTTCAGTAGCGTCAAGAGCTGTTTTATGGAAATCCGTCAGAGTATCTTTAGCTTTTGATAAAGCTTCACTTTTCTGCTCCAGGACTAAACCCAGCGCAGTTATCTCTTTGTTATGTGCAGTTTTATCCTGCTCTTCGAAGTCTCCAAAATCGATAATCTCCTGTTTTTTATGATCCAGTTTTTCTTGTGCATTACTCTCTTCAAACTGTGCATGGTTCACTTCCATACTTTTGCTGTCGTAATCTTGCAGGAATTGTGTGACCAGAGTGTACTTTTTTCTGGCTAAAGGCAGCTCGGCCAATGCTTCCTCGAATATACCGGCTTCGTCCAGACCCTGATTATCTTTACAGCTTGTAAATACCTCGTGTTTGCCACGAAGGGCATGCAGTTTGCGACGAACACCTGTCAGCTCACTTTCCGCTTTTGCCAATGCTCGTTTAGCATTGGCTTTCTCACGATCAAGAACGTATCGCGGTTTGGGCCCAAGGCGCGCGATTTGCTTGTCAAGCTCATTTTCAATGGTTGCGATACGGACATTAACAGCAGACTGACCGGCATTGAAAATTTCTTCGAGCAGTCCATTGAGCTTTGCTTCAATCAGAATGTTCTGGTTGTCGATAGTGGCATCATCTTTATAGTTCTCAATCTTGAGTTGATGGGCCAATTCATTGTTTCTGGCTCTTCTGACACCTACATCGTCATAAGCTTCGTGTACTTCATCCATTAATGCCTGAACTCTGGCCTTCAGAGCTTCCTTCTGATCATACAGTTTGCTATCTTCCCCGAATGCCAGATTCAGATCTCTGGCCAGTTTAGCAGTGAAAGCCTTGCCTCTTTCTGTGGCAGCAACGTTTTCATGAGGGTAGATGCTCAGCTCGTCCTCTATGGCGCCAAGCAGACTTGTCTGTTGATCTCTGGCGAACTTATCCAGGTAGGAATCTTCGACTTTATAGGTAAGAGTCCCCCGAAGCTTATTGTGTTTGATATCTCTCTTGTTCAGTGCTGTGCTGTCTCCTTTCCAGAGGGTTTGATCTATCTGATCCAGCAATTTTTCTGAGACATCATTGCCTTCAAGTATTGAATAAATCCGGGCAAGCCTTTCTGCTTCTCCATCCTCTTTATTGAATTTGATGTTGAGTATTGTTTCTATGGCTTCCAGCAGATCGGTGAGTTTTTCTCTGGCTCGCATGTCCGGGTCTTCGACTTTATGGCGAAGGTTTACAAGAAGCATAGTGCGTTTGTATTCCTTCTCGTCCAGATCCGTAGTTTTGCCTTCATATGCCCATCGGATGTTACCTATTTCTTCCAGTGACTCATCCAGTATTTCTTCTGATAGCGCATCGCTGTCAAGAGTTTTCATGACCACTTCGAGTCTTGCTATTTTGTTGTCCTCTTTATTGGCTTCGATGTCGAGTATTTCTTCTGCGACTTCCAGTATGTCCAGGGCCTCTCTCTCTGCCTGCTGTCTGGCGTCTCTGATATTTTCCTGCATATTTTCAGAGATGTACCGGCGACGGAGATACACATCTTCTTTTTCATCAAGGTCACGTATCTCAAGGGCTTTTTCTATGACGCTCAGTGTCTCAAGTACTTCAGGTCTGGCTTTGGGGTGGCCTGGTGTTTTAATGTCATCCAGCTCTTCTTCAAGCTCTGCTAGCCTGAGGAGTTTGGTAGATACCCTTGTTTCCAGCGCCCTGTCTTCTGATGTGTCGTCTTCATCAGGCTCAATATCAAACTCTGCTGCCATTTCACTATTGGGAGTGTTTGTGGCTTTTGCTCTGGTAGCAAGAAGTTGTTTTTCGAGCTCCGGAATTCGTTTATTATCCTGCTCAAGTTGATCCACCGAGTTTTTCGTCTCTTCCAACTCCTGACGAATCTTTTTAAGCTCATTCACAACTGGTTGATTGAGTCCAACGGCTCTCAGTTTTTCCTCAAAATGGGTCATGGCCATTGTCCCTGTGCGTTGAAATGCTTCGTTTAGCTCGGCGAGCATGGCCTCTCTTACCTGCAGTTTTTCCAGCTTGTGCTCCATCTCAAGCAGCTGTTCGGCAAAGACGCCAGCGACTTTGGAAGCAAAGCTGCGGTCTGCGTCAAAAGAATCGTCAAAAGGATCGCCGGACATTTTGGCGATAACAGACATAATTTCATGAATATTTTGAATAAACTTCCGGTTAGTCAGAAAATTTCTAAGTATGGGTTTGAAGCCAAAGTGTTCTGTGAGTTGAATATGCATCCAGGTTGGCGTGATGAACGACGACGTTAATTTGATGTGCGTTCTGGTGATTACAAATCCATCTTCCTGATCTGAAGTAGCGCTGGTTAATGCCTGCAGGATATATTCATAGTATATAAGCGAGGCCAGTGTATCTTCGTATTCATCCGTCGGTTTACCACCTTCGTCAAGTCTGGTAATGTGCTGCGCAGCTAACTCCTCCAGCAGCGCCAGCTGCCGACTTCGAATGACGTATTGGTAGCTTTTGAACTTGTCTTTTTTAACCAGTGCTATTGTTTCAGGAGTAGGTCCATTGTCG
>NZ_JAHHPS010000335.1:0-1169 GCF_024606275.1 Endozoicomonas sp. SESOKO4
AAATCAGCAACTGGTCAGAGGAGCAGTTCAGGATTTTTTTGAAAATCACTGATATATCTGAACACTATTATTTAACAGCAGATGATTGGCAAAGGCGCTCAAGACCGGATTACCCGGTATACATCCAAAGATACGAAGCCAGACAGGCGGGAACCAGAGACCCCATGGAAAAAGGTGCTGTTGAAGCAACCCCCTTCAAACCTTTACCCATTTATGTTCTGGCTAACATCATCAAAAATGGAATGGCCGTCAAACCAATCGTCTGGAAATCGCTTGAACATCATAAGGAGAGGCTGCCTGAATCTTTATTTTTCAGAATAAGAAATAGAATGGAAACATCAGGTACAGAATGCCCGGATGAGATTAAAGAATCACTGTCCCAATACCTGGATAACGTTCAATCCAGGGGGGCAGACGTCTTTGATTCGATGAGTGAACCGGAACCACAAAACATTAACCCGCCAGACGACAAACGAGAAAAACAGGCGTTTGGCAGTTTATGGTTAAAGCTCAACCAGACAGAAGCTTTTGGCACCGAAATACTGAACTTACTGGACGAGTATGGAGATGAAATGAAGCTTATGCACATCGTTACCGCCCTTAAAAAAGCCAAAACCGATATCGATAACCGCATACTGGAAGAATGGAGGCAACGGGCATGCAGTAAAATAGAGCGGTTAAAAAAGCGAGACCCTTTATTATCAGACATTGCTGATGATGTTTACCAGAGCTGTCAGGAATTAGAGTTACTTGATGGGTGTGAGGGTATTCTCTAAAAAGACCTTTGTCGTCTGGTGGAAGCTTAGTAAAACAAACTTTTCGCCAATTCCATTCATGGTAAGCTCGCCAGTTCGGTGCTATACAGTCTTACGCAAACATCAATTAATGAGCCTTAGCCTTATGTCAGATGACGTACGAATTTGGCCCAATAGCGAATCGATTCACAGACGCTGATTTTTTAAGTCTGGATCTATGAGACGCTCACAACATAACAACATTTTCTACTCACTAGTCCGATCACTGCTTCTGCTAGTGACAATAATGTTCGGGAAGTCGCTGCCTGCAATGGGACTCGTCGGCTCAAACCCGCTGCCAACTCATTTCTTGTATGCCGGTAAGTTAGCTGAACCTGAACTGCCCAATCCTTTTCGAGGGCGTCACAAAATGCT
>NZ_JAHHPS010000336.1:0-2162 GCF_024606275.1 Endozoicomonas sp. SESOKO4
ATGCCCCGAGACTCTGTTTAAAGGTGATCATCCTTGCTGATACCTGAGGCGAATTTTAGATAGGGTTTGTCATTATTATGTTTTTATTCGGTAATTACTTTCTACTAAAGCCAATAAATATATAAGTATAATGCCCCGAGACTCTGTTTAAAGGTGATCATCCCCATGCAACACATGCTTATAAGCCTGGTAGGAATCGCAGTCCTGCTGGGTATTGCAATACTGCTTTCGGACAATCGTAAAGCAATAAAATTGCGAACGGTGGGTGGTGCCTTTGCCATTCAGGCAGGTATCGGCGCATTTGTTCTGTATATCCCCGCCGGACAATACATTCTGGAAGCTATTACCAACGGCGTAAATGCTGTTATGGGATATGCTAATAATGGTATTGGTTTTCTCTTTGGCGAACTGGCCAGCTTCAAACTGGGCTTTATATTCTTTGTCCATGTTCTCTCAGTCATTATCTTTTTTGCGGCTCTGGTAGCGGTGCTCTATCACCTTGGTATCATGCAGCTTGTCATCAAACTACTTGGCGGTGCTCTGCGCAAATTACTCGGCACCAGTCGCACAGAATCACTGTCTGCTGCTGCTAACGTTTTTGTTGGCCAGACTGAAGCACCTCTGCTGGTTCGTCCTTTCATCAGCCGCATGACTCAGTCCGAACTCTTTGCCGTTATGGTGGGTGGTTTGGCTTCCGTTGCCGGTGCGGTCATGGTGGGCTATGCCAGTATGGGGGTTGAGCTTAAGTACCTGATTGCTGCCAGTTTTATGGCAGCTCCGGGTGGCCTGTTGATGGCAAAAATTATCAAGCCTGAAACCGAGAGACCTTATGATGATATAGACGACATTGAGCAGCAGAACGCTGAAGATAAGCCAGCTAACATTTTCGATGCGGCTGCTTCGGGTGCTGCCAGTGGGCTCAAACTGGCTGCCATGATCGGTGCTATGTTACTGGCTTTCATCTCCCTGATTGCCATGCTCAACGGTTTGCTGGGCTGGGCTGGTGGTTGGTTCGGTTATCCGGACCTGACTATCGAGCTGATCCTGGGTTATGCATTCTCTCCTCTGGCTTACCTGATCGGTGTACCTTGGTCTGAAGCTCTGACTGCGGGCAGCTTCCTGGGTCAAAAAATGATCGTTAACGAGTTTGTTGCTTTCAGTAGTTTGGCAAACTATGTCGATGCTGAAGCAGCAGCGAAAGCCGGTGTTGCCTTGTTGTCTGATCGTTCCCAGGCGATTCTGACCTTTGCTTTGTGTGGTTTCGCTAACATTTCATCCATTGCTATTTTGCTGGGTGGTCTGGGCTCCATGGCACCTAACCGTCGTCATGACATCGCTCGTTTTGGTTTGAAAGCGGTTGTAGCTGGTACACTTTCAAACCTCATGAGTGCTACTATTGCGGGTCTGTTTCTGACGCTGGCCGTTTAAAGCGCGTTGCCGGATGGGTCGGAAATGACCGGCTCGTCCAATGCTTCCTGTCTGATTTCGCTATTT
This sequence comes from Endozoicomonas sp. SESOKO4, assembly GCF_024606275.1. NCBI lineage: Bacteria > Pseudomonadati > Pseudomonadota > Gammaproteobacteria > Oceanospirillales > Endozoicomonadaceae > Endozoicomonas > Endozoicomonas sp. SESOKO4. The sequence continues at coordinate 1,495 of NZ_JAHHPS010000336.1, forward strand.
TTTCCATATTCCCCTTATACAGATCCTTGGTCTTTAACCTGCAGGACTGGATCAAAATGAAATGATCATCATTCATTAATTGACTTTTTTTTAGACAGCACTTGTCGTAGAGTAATAGGCCGGTTTGTTCTGTTTCAGTTTGGAGAAAGCTGTAAACAGATTCAAAGAGTTTGCCCACCATCTGCCTGATAAAGAATGCTAAATGGTAGTGGAATGATGGTTGAAGGCTTTATCCAATCCTTTTAACCGGGGGTTTCATGCAGGAACGAGGGCGAGTTGTCTCCTGGGGTATCATTATTGTGGTGCTCCTGATTCATTTAGCCATGGCACCCGGAGTGTCGCTGGGTGTCGATGAAGCTCACTATGCACTTTATGCCCTGTATCCGGCCCTCAGTTATTTTGATCACCCGCCTATGGTGGGTTGGTTACAGACCTTGATAGCCCCTCTGGGTTACGATGAATTTACAGTAAGGCTTGTCCCTGCGATTCTTTATGCGTTGAGCAGTTATCTGGTGTTTAGACTCAGCGGGATTCTCTTTCCTGATGGCCCAGCCTGGGTGGGGCTGGTTGCCGTCTTTCTGATCAATACGGCACCTATGCTGCAACTGATGGGGTGGGGGCTGGTGCCCGATCTGCCTCTGATGGTCTTTGGTCTTTTGTCTCTGGAA
>NZ_JAHHPS010000337.1:0-1121 GCF_024606275.1 Endozoicomonas sp. SESOKO4
TGATAACGGCCATCGGTCCGTGCTCAGTGTCAAAAATAGCCACGACCCGTTCATTGCGGGCAAACAGGTTAGGGATGTTTTCAACGGTGCCCTGATTTACCGAGAATAAACGACCAGGAACGTGGATCATTTTGCGAAGAGTGCCACCGAAAGGTGTGTGAACACGATGGTAGTCACGGGGAGAAAGGTAGATGGTAGCGAACTTTCCCCCCATGAATTCCTGACCCAGATCACTGTCTCCGCCCAGCAGTTCAATCAGACTGTAGTCGTGCCCTTTGGCCTGAAAAACCCTGCCATTTTCAATATTGCCAAGCTGGCTGACTTCGCCATCAGCAGGACTGACGATCAGACTTTCATCTTCAGGCAGGGGACGCATCCCCTCTTTCAGAGAGCGTGTGAAGAAATCGTTAAAGTGAAGGTAATCTTCAGAATTTTCACGTTCTGCCTCGCTCATATCAACATCATACTGTTTGATGATACGTCGGATCAGTGCGTTCTTGAACCTGGGGCAGGTGCACTCAACAAAGCAGTATACCGCCCTTGAAATAAGGTGGTGAGGCAGGAAATATTGGATAAAGGCAAATAATCGTTCTTTCACAGTCAGGACTCATCCTGTTTTTGAGTGATGTTGGATTGTAATAATGAGAACCGGGTCTCACAAGTCAGCAATGAAATAGACAATGTGTGCACTGCTTGCGATTAAACAGTGCAGTCATCCCTCAGGTTTCGATAGGAGTGTCTGGTAGATTACCCCACTCTGACCAGGAGCCATCGTAAGCTCTGATAGAAAACCCCAGAGACTTACCTACCAGATAGGTAAACCCCGAACGATGATGGCTCTGACAATGGGTAATCACCTTTTTGTCCGGGGTAATGCCGAGCTGTTCAAGAACACCGGCGATGTCGCTGCGAATTCTGAGATTACGGTCATGATCCATGGCCAGTGTCCATTCAAGGTTCACGGCTCCCGGGATGTGGCCTCCTCTTTGGGAGAAACGTTTTTCACCCTGGTATTCATCAGCTGATCGGGCATCCCAGATCACGGTGTTCGGGTCTTCCAGAGAATCCATGATGAACTCTTTGCTGGCTATCACGGAGTTGTCAATCTTCAGATCAACCCG
>NZ_JAHHPS010000338.1:0-1384 GCF_024606275.1 Endozoicomonas sp. SESOKO4
CGGGAACAAGTAAGACAACTAGAGCTACTCATCCGTCAACGTCTCCCCAGCAACTGAAATACCACCTAACAACAAAATCGAGTGGATTCTGAACCTCCCCCGTTTTAGTGAACACTCAAATCCGACTGAAACGATGGCCACATGCCTGCTTATAGAACCGGGAAAAGCTCGCCAGTACACCAACGAATTTAAAGGTTATATCGAGAGTCCGATGACATTTTACATTAGTCTCTCTATTAAAAAGTTTCTTTCTAACATCTTCACGGATCAGAATTCTTCTTTTCTCTGGTTCCACTGAACTCAATGTTTTGAACTTCCATTGTAAAAACCACTCTAACAGACCTGACTCACTTCACTTGCGCAAATAATCAGGAAACAGAGGAAATATAATGAACGTATCATCTACCACAAACACTATGTTTCGCCCCGAAAAAACGGTGAACAATAGTCCGGAGGAAAACAGCAATATCTCATTTGCCGGTAAAAAAACAGGCCATGCAAAAACTGTCAGGGTTTATATAAAGGATTCGTTCATACAGACACATCAGTCATTAATCAATCCCGCTATTACCAACAAAACAACCCTTCATAGCTTTGAAATCGGAGGAAGAACTTATAGCTCATTTTGTGGTGAGGGCACTGATGAATACATAATGTCACTTTTTCAAGACAAAGATGACGATATTTCTTTTGTTGTCAAAGAGCAGGATGACATTGAGTGTGAATATCACCCTCCAGACCCCTGGGGAAAACGATTTGTTCAGTGGATTTCACAAGGGGCCAGTTATTGTACGACTTGCGAAGACGTTAAGGGTCAGCTTTCATCATGTCATCAATTCGAACATTTCCTGCACTGCGGAGTAAAAAAATTCTCTTTTAAAAATGTTATAACCTGTTACAACGACGCTATAGTCACTGATGTAAAAACAGTTCAGCCATTCAGTTATCTAAACCTGTCAGATACCTTTACACGAGAGTGGATTCATTCCATGACCTACATAGGTTCCGGTTTCTGCATCGGTAAATTTGGCACGGGGGGGCCTATTGCCATCCAGACTGTTGAAAACTCTTTATTACATTGGAGCAACAAGGACTGTGAAAGCCCAAGGTCAATTACGTTACGGACTGGTTTATTATATGCGGGCAGTAATTTTGGAACATTCACCTGAAAGTCAGGCATCGCCAAACTTTGTACTTGGAAGCTGAATTCCTGCGCGGTTACATTTTTTATTTATCATCTGCACGGATCAGAACTCTCCTTTTCTCTGGTTCCACTGAACTCACTGTTTTGAACTTCCATGGTAAAAACCACTCTAATAGACCTGACTCACTTTTAATGTCCTTTCCAAGCGAGGATAAATAATGACTTTAGAGACAGGGAGGC
>NZ_JAHHPS010000339.1:0-1959 GCF_024606275.1 Endozoicomonas sp. SESOKO4
GATGTTTTCTATGCCTTCCAGAGTATCGGTATCGGTGCCATCATTAGCCGTTCCGTTACCGTTGGCAGTCAGCGTGACAGTGACTGCGCTGCCATGGGCACTGTAATCAGCGGTATCACCGTTACTGCCGTGGGTTCCGCCCCTCAGGGTATCGGCACCGGCCTTGCCGTAAAGGGTGTCATCTCCGCCCTGGCCATCCAGAATATTGACTTCAGCAGTACCTGTCAGGGTGTCATTACCGGAACCACCCATCACAGACTCAAAATTGGCAATGGTGTCAGTATCGGCCCCATCCACCACCGAAGATGAACCCAGGTCCACCGTCAGGCCTGTGGTATTGTCAGAATAATCCAGGGTGTCGTTATCATTGGCGTTTTCGCCACCATCCAGGATATCACTGCCACTACCACCCTTAATGGTGTCATCCCCTTCATCACCGTTCAGGGTATCGTTGCCACCCCTGCCTTCCAGAGTGTCATTACCGATTCCGCCGTCATAACGGTTAGCCGTGTTATCACCGATGATATGGTCGTCACCCGCACCCAGCACCAGGTCTTCAATGTCGATCAGGGTATCGACATTGCCACCGCCGAGATCGACCTGAAAACTACTTCCGCCTCCTGAACGGTCAATAGTCAGCGCTCCGGCGAAGGTGCTGTAATCCACCCGGTCATTACCCAGCCCACCATCGAGTGTGTCAGCACCAAGGCCCCCTTCAAGAATGTCGTCACCGTCCTGCCCCAGCAACACGTCATCGCCATCGCCGCCGGTCAGGGTATCGGCACCATTGCCACCTTCCAGTTGGTTCGCTTGAGCATCACCCTCGATGGTGTCATCGTTGCCTGAGCCAATGACATTCTCAATGCCTGTGAGTGTGTCATTGGCACCATCACCATCGTTGCTGGCTGCGCCGCTAAGCAGGTTTACATTGATAGCACTGGCAGCATCGCCGTAATCGGCGGTATCGATGCCAGCACCGCCGATAAACGTATCTACCCCTCCCGCACCATAAAACGTATCGTTGCCATCACCGCCGGTCAGATGGTTGTTTGCACCATCCCCCCGAATAGAATCATTGTGAGCAGTGCCAACCACATTTTCGATATCGATCACCACATCACGGTTGCCGTAGCCATCATTGGTGGCTTCTTTATTGGCCAGGTCAATGGTCAGGGCTCCGGAGGCGGCGCTGTAGTCGGCGGTATCACTCAGGCTATTGTCGGTTGCGTCATCGCCACCACGCAGGGTATCCGCACCGTCACCACCGACCAGGGTATCCGCACCGTCACCACCATGAAGGATGTTGGCAAGGTCATTACCGGTTAACCTGTCATCGTTACTACTGCCGGCGAGGTTTTCGATGCCTGCCAAAGTATCCGTGTCGCTGGTGGCGGCATCAGTGGCTGTGCCACTACCAGCGCCACCATCGGTCAGTGTTGCCGTGACTGCGCTGCCATGCCCTGTGTAATCTGCCGTATCAGTGCCCTGGCCGCCATCGAGGGTGTCATTGCCAGCGCCGCCCTGCAGAGTATCATCACCCGCATCCCCCACGAGCTGATCATCGCCGCCACTGCCACTGAGGGTATCGTTGCCACCATTGCCACGAATCGTATTGTCGGCATTGTCGCCGGTTAGCGTGTCGTTGTTACTGCCGCCGGAAAGGTTTTCGATACCCGTGAGGGTATCCTGGCCTGTTTGGCCATCGTTGTTTTGTGACTGATCAAGCAGGTTGATGGTGACGGACTGAGTCTGGGCACTGTAATCTGCGGTATCAATACCGGCATCACCCTGCAGGTCGTCATTACCTGAGCCACCGATCAGAATATCGTCGCCATTACCACCTTTGAGGGTATCGTCAAGATCTCCGCCATCCAGGGTATCATTACCCTCCTGACCTTCCAGAGTGTCGGTACCGTCGAGTCCATTGAGGGTGTCATCCTGGTCGCCCCCCCAGAGGGC
>NZ_JAHHPS010000340.1:0-16027 GCF_024606275.1 Endozoicomonas sp. SESOKO4
GCCTTCTATGACAGTGATCTTTACTTTATTGGGCTGGATAGCGTCCAGGCCATATCGGGCGAGTTCTATGGCCGCATGGTGAAGTTCTGCGGCCAGTTCCACCCCGGTTGCTCCGGCACCAATGATGGCGATGTTTAGCTCAGGCGATTTTTCCCGGGAAGCCTGGGCATGAAGGTAGTGATTCAAAAGCGTAGTATGTACTCTTTCCGCTTCTTCCCGGTTGTCCAGAAACAGGCAGTGATCCACTGCGCCCGGGGTATTAAAGTCATTTGCGGTGCTGCCTAAACAGATCACCAGGTCATCGTACTCCAGGCTACGCTCGGGAACGACTTCTTCTCCGTTATCGTCGTTAATGGGGGCGAGGGTAATGGTTTTATTATCCCGGTCCAGACCGCACATTCTGCCGGGCAGAAAGTGAAAATGATTCCATTTTGCCTGAGCCAGATAACTCAGCTCATCTTCAAAGGCATTCAGGGAGCCGGCGGCCACTTCATGCAAAAGAGGTTTCCAGAAATGAGTCTTTCGAACATCCACCAGAGTAATCCGGGCTTTCTTCTTCTTGCCCAGTTTCTTACCCAGTCTGGTAGCTAATCCCAGCCCTCCGGCACCTCCTCCAACAATCACAATTTTATGCAGCTGATCAGTCACTTTATTCTCTCTATTTTTATAAAGGAGTGTTTTGAATCAGTCTAAAATGCCCAACTCCCCTCTTGATTTTATGGTTACAAAAGAGTGGGGAAACTGATTAAAAACACACCCTACGGCTATTCAAACGGGCTCAACCCAAGACAAAGACGCCTATCAGGCGGCTGAGAATACCTAGCATGACAATGATTACTGCCAGCCAGAACATCAGCTTTAAAGGTCTGAAACGGTTGCGCTCATTAGCATTGGTTCCAGTAGTGATAAAGCGGTCAACCCTGGCCTGATCTTCAGGGCACAGGCGGGTCTGGGTTTCTTCCATTTGCCACTCCGTATTCTCAGCTCCCTAGAGTATGCTATCTAAGCACTCAATGTGCCAATAGGAAACCTGAATTTGACCGAGAAATACCCAAAATAATCTGAACATGTGTGCTGGTTAGTCGCTTGATCATGTTGACTAGGTTCAAGCTCTTGATCAATCTAGTTCTGATTGGCATAGAATATGGGTGCTGCGAGTGAAACTGATTTTATTGGCGTTAAGAGTTCAATATTTCGAATGGGTTGAATTGTTCAAGGTATTTTGTCGTTACTCGTCCCAGCGCACATTCCTTAAAGCTTTTCTTGAGTTGAAGCTCCGATATCTTCTGGACAGCCCTTTTCAGGTTAGTAAGCGCTTCCTGATTAAAAAAAGGTCAGACGACTTATATCTCTACGGTGAAACGCCTTTAACGGTGCTGGATGATATTTGTGAAAAGTCTGGAATAACGTCTCAGGATCATGTTTTTGAATTGGGTGCAGGCAGCGGTTTTACTTCGCTCTGGATGGCTGCTTTTGCGGGCGTTCGAGTGTCATCGATTGAGCAGGTCCCCACGTTTTGTCTGAGACTGCAGCGTGTCAGTCGAAGAATGAAGCTGGATAAACTAAACGTTATCGAGGGTGATTATCTGGAGGTCGATCTTTCGGCTGCCACGGTCATTTATCTCTATGCATCCAATCTGGATGATCTCACTATTCGTTGCCTTACGCTGAGAATGTTGGCTCTTAAACCCGGGAGCAGAGTGATTTCTGTCAGCTATCCTCTTCAGGAGTATTGCCCTGTACCGGGTATTTTTGAGCAAAGTGAACGCTTTCCTGTTTGTTTCCCGTGGGGGGAAGCCGATGTATTTTTGCAGGTCAGAACATCTTATGTGCAGAAGTCAGGCGTCTGACGATGGTGCTGCCATAGCGAGCGATCAATTCAGGAACCGGTTTCTCCGGAAATTGCTCCAATCCCGCCTTGATGAAATTCCAGGTCACCTGAGCCTGTCTGATCGGTTTGGCAGCATGAGCATGGCCACCATACTGTTCACCGAGTTTTGACAGCTTCTGTTCGAAATGCCCGGCCAGGGTTTGCAACTGAAGCCGACCTGAAGCGCTTTTGTCCTCTTTTAGTTCAGATAAGGTCAGGCTGAGGTATTGACGTGACAGGCGTTCCATGAGTAGTGCCTGCTCTAGAAAGCCGAGCTTTTCACCTCTGTTTGGTTTGTGGGTCAGAATTTTTTGTCTCAGAAGCAGCAGTTTTCTATCCAGCTTGGCCAGAGCCAAGAGCAGTGTAGAGGCTTCCGGGGGGCGAGAGTGAGCGGGTAAATCAGCCATCCAGGCGGCATGTCGGCTAATGATAGGCCACAGCGCCAGGGTCGATGAGATCAACTTTGCAGTTTCCTCGTCTCCGGATTGCCATGGCAAGGCAGGGATATTCTGGTTGAGCAGAGACAGATTGTCCTGCATTTTCACTCTGGCTTCCTTGTTGAGAAAGTCGACCTGGAGCAGGTGAATATTCACGATCAACTGGTTCAGCAATAACTCCTGCTTCAGAAGGTGTTCCGGAGTCAAGTGGTTGTTTTTGACAGGCGGCTCTGAAGCGGCAGTCTGGTTCATAAAAGCGAGAAGAAAAAACAGTGCGGCCAGTAAATGAGCTTTAGACATGGTGGGGTCCGGAAACAGTGAAGTCATCCCTTATGTATCGGATGTCCCGGTTGTCACTTGATTGTGACAACCCAGATCATTTGCAGCCATCAACAAGATCGTGAATGGCCTAATAAAGACCGCTTAACAGATCTATCAGAGCTCATGAGGGCATGCAAATATAGCTCGCCTCAAACGTCAGTTGTTGCCTTCCAGTTGTTCCTTGAGTTTGGCTGGAACTTCCTTGATGACAAGCTGATTCAGGTCTTTGTTGTACACTACCTGAGTACCGAGCAGCTCGGCATCAAAAGCAATATTAAGACCCTTTCTGCGACCGGTGTACTTAACCAGTTTGGTCAGAGTGCGTTTCTCTGGAGCCATGGGTTGGTTCATATCATAGTCACGAGTGTTGACGAAGCGGGCAAAATCATCAGAGCCGGCCTCACTCAGGTAACCGGTAAGCTCATCCAGAGTCAGGGCATCGCCATCATCCATTTTGGTCTGGCAGAAGTCATAGACCTGTCGACTGACTTCCCGGTGATTTTCCAGGGAAGGCGCTTCTCTGGCGTACTCCTTTACAGCACTGACCAGCGTGTCAGCCTCTTCCTTGCTGTTGCTGGTTTCATTGCAGCCCAGAGCTTCCTGAAATACATCGCTCAGGCGACGGCCACCACGGGGGCGCAAAAAAGAGAGGTAACGGCCGCTGTTTTCGTTACCCTGCCACTCGGTGATATTAATGCGGCAGGCCAACGGCATTCTGGTCGTATCCAGGTAGGCTACATCTTGAATGGAAAGGTCATCTGTAACGGTGATGCTGACGTTGCTGGTCAACATGCAGAGCATGAAGTATCGGGTCAGACCCTGCTGGTAATCAGCAAACAGAAGGTACCCTCCACCCAGCGCACCTGCTTGATCGAGCTTTTCCAGAAGTTGGTTCAGGGTATTGCGGGTCAGGGCCGTAAAATCCATTTTTTCTACCAGATAATCACCCAGTTCCCCGGGGAAAGGACTTTCGGCGTCCGGGTTGAACTGACCATACTGTTTGTCCTGTTTCTTGTTGTAGGTTTGCAGCAGGTCGTCCAGCATCGACTCCAGAGCCGGGGTGGGGGGCAGGCTGTGAGTTGCCGGAATAGCAATCAGGGAGTCACTGCCAGGGGATTGTTTCAGCTGGTGTACAATGATTTGTTGAATGGCCATAAGTTAATAGTCTTGCAAGCAGTGGTGATCGTCTAACCCGAATGTTTCATAAATCAGGCAGGTTCCGTCCAATCGCCTCATAGGATTAGGTCGACCAAAAAAGCCTGGGACGAAACAAACCGGAACCCGCTATGGCAAAACATACACAAGAAAACCTTCGTTTTCACCCTGTTAATGGTAAAACTGTCAGCGCTGATTTTAACGGGGAGTTGTCCTCAGGTTTTGGCGTGTTGATCTGAACCACTCAGCCAGCCTGACCTGAGCTGCTAAGCACCAGAACTTGTTTAACACCCAATGCGGCAATATCTGCAATTTGCCAGTGATGAAGGTTGAAGGTTTTTGCAGAAAGTTGATTACCGCTATCTCTCTTCGTGGCATGCTCGCCAGTGCGGTGCTATACAGATCTGGTACAAATGGCAAAGGCCATCCAATGAGGCTCTTTACAGGATGATATAAGTGGCAGGTTATGTTCTATTTTATTCTGTCTTTGTTAACTGTCTCTCAGCGATCAGACAAGACTGATCTGAACTGCGTCGATATGAAATTGCGCTCCCTGCCGAGATTATTTCTAGGCATTTCGTTTCTGTTAACGCCTGTCGTAACCTTGTCCGGACAGAGCGGGACGTTTGTGACGACGGGCTATTCCGGCTCCGCCCCGGGCACTTACAACCCATCCAGTATTCCGTTGCCCATTCTTCTACTCCCTCTTGCCTATCACATCTCTTTTAATCGTTTTCCCTATTCTGACATCGGCCAGGAGACCAGGCCTGAGCCGTCCTTTTGTATTGAGCCTGATGATCCCCTCCCCACCTCCAAGCCAGGCTGCCTGCCCCTGCCAAACGAACTGAATATTCAACTGGCCCCTGACCAGGGAGTCCCGGGTCAATGGACTTGGCGCTTACCCGGCAAAGGCAAGTCAGAACTTTACCCTGAACAGGTACGGACAAAAGCCACTGAAGAAGTTGTGCCAGTCCCTATATCAGTCCCTGACACGAGTTTACAATGGGAGCCAGCCCACCCTGTTCCCAGACCAAATGATGTCTTCCTGCCCGGGCCTCCCGGCTCAAAGGGCGTCATAACACCGAATACTAAAACGACGAACAATCTTACTCCCCGGAGTTGCGATGACGAACACTGTCTGAGTTGGGGGTTCGATGATGGACATGAATGGATTCTGGACCTGTCAGAAACTATTGCCCCTTTCCCTTTATTAGAAGACCCCCCCCCCCTGGAGTGAAAAGAAGCCAGCACAGGAAGCGGCCAATAGACAGATAGTGGCCACCAGAACAACTGATCAGCATGGTAATGTCTTTTATAGACTGGATGACAATAAGCAGGTTCATTATATCAGTGAGGAAGAATACCGGCGGCTACTCTCATTGTATTTCCAGATGTGGCTTGAATTCCTGTATCCAGAGTATTTCGGCCCCGGAGTGCCTGCCGGAGGTGGTTGGCATCAATGGCACTGGCGAATCCGGAAAATGCCACGGGATCCGGAACCCCCATCCGACCCCCCTGAACATTTAGCTGGGGCGCCAGCAAAAAAATTGCCCAAGAACATCAGTCAACGGCCTGATGGTGGGGGAGACTCCGGCGAAGGGAGCGTGTCAGAACAAGAGCTTTCCGCCTCGCCCGCACCCACCTCTGGCGAAGCAGGTAAGGCAACTTCCTCGCGTTTTATTGTTGATGAGGCTATCAATGATGATTACTCCGTAGTCACAATCTCAGTGAGTGATATGGATCAGTCAAGCTTGTTCCGTGGAGACACCGTCCAGCTAATCGGCAAACTACGAAAAACGTCTATAGCCATTGTTTTATCGGATGTGAATCAGCCATCTGGCAGGATCAGGATGCACAGTGCAATGCGGAAAAACCTTAAAGTGAGGCTGGGAGATATAGTCAAAATCGCCCACATTCCTAATCTTCCCTATGGTAAACGAGTGAGTATATTGCCGATAAAAGATAGCCTTGAAGGCATTACCGGCAACTTGTTTGAGGTGTTTTTGAAACCATTTTTTAGTGATGCGTATCGACCCGTTGCCAAAAAAGACATCATTCCTATAACTGCAGGAATTCGAACCGTTCAGTTCCAGGTGATGGAAACAGATCCGGAAGGTGGGTGCATAGTGGCCTCGGACACACAAATTTTCTGTGAGGGCCATGCCGTCGAGCGTGAAGATGAGTTTTCAATCACTGAAGTTGGTTATGATGATATTGGTGGGCTTAGACCACAGATTCAAACAATACGCGAAATTGTTGAGCTTCCTCTGCGTTACCCACAACTTTTCAATACCCTGAATGTGAGTCCTCCAAGAGGAATACTTCTGAGTGGACCACCGGGAAATGGAAAAACAATGATTGCCCGGGCTATTGCCAACGAGAGCGGTGCCTTCCTCTTTATCATTAATGGCCCGGAAATAATGAGTAAAATGGCAGGTGAGTCAGAATCCAATCTGAGAAAGGCTTTCGAAGAAGCTGAAAAAAACAGGCCTGCCATTATTTTTATCGATGAAATTGACTCGATAGCCCCAAAGCGTGACAAAACTCAGGGTGAAGTAGAGCGACGTGTGGTAGGCCAATTGCTTACCTTGTTGGATGGTTTGCAGCCCAGACGGCAGGTTATGATTCTGGCAGCCACCAACAGGGTTAATTCCATTGATCAGGCACTGCGCCGATTTGGCCGGTTTGATAAAGAAATCCACATCGGCGTTCCTGACCAAACCGGTCGCCTGGAAATCCTTCAGGTTCATACCAGGGACAAAAAACTGTCCGATGATGTGGATTTGGAAAAGATCGCAAAAACCTGCCATGGGTTCACCGGCGCTGACATCGCACAGCTTATTAGTGATGCCGCCATGATCTGTATAAGGGAAAAAATAGATATAACTACTCTGGATGATGAGCAGAATATTGATGCCAGATTTTTGGATAGTCTGGAAATCACTCAGGCCCATTTTGATCAGGCTCTCCGTTCCTCCAACCCATCAGCGCTCAGAGAAACCTTTGTCGAGATACCCGCTGTGACCTGGGCAGACATCGGTGGCATGATGGATGTCAAAAAGACATTGCTGGAAATGGTTCGCTATCCCCTTGAATGGCCCGAGCTGCTCAAGCATTTTGGTCAGAAACCGTCACGGGGTGTGCTTCTGTATGGCCCCCCCGGTTGTGGCAAAACACAGTTGGCCAAAGCCCTGGCCAACGATTGCCAGGCTAACTTCATTGCCATAAAAGGGCCAGAGTTGTTGACTATGTGGTTTGGTGAATCAGAGCACAATGTTCGTGAGCTTTTTGACAAAGCCAGACAGGCAGCACCGTGCATCCTGTTTTTTGATGAAATTGATTCTTTAGCGTCCTCCAGAGGGGCATCAATGGGTGACGCTGGTGGCGCAAGCGATCGCGTCCTGAATCAGCTGTTAATCGAAATTGATGGTATAGCTGAACGGAATAACATTTACATCATCGCCGCCACCAATCGACCAGACATTCTTGACAGAGCTCTTATGAGACCGGGTCGTTTCGACAAGCACATCTACATTCCACTGCCAGATCTTGCAGGCCGATTGCATATCTTCGAAGCTGTCCTGCGTAATACACCGGTAGAGGATAATGTTGATTTAAGGCAGCTAGCTGCTAAAACCAAAGGTTTCTCTGGAGCTGATATTAACGAAATCTGCCAGACAGCAATACAACAGGCAGTCAGGGAGTACATTGGCAGAACGCGTAACCTGCAGGAAGCTCAGGGTGAGGCAATGGATGTTGAAGAATCTCTTGATAGTTACATGTTGACGCGCAGCCATTTTGAGCACGCCATGAGCACGGCGAGGCGCAGCGTTGGGGAATCAGATATTCACCGTTATGAAACGTTTCACTTGCGGTCAAGCCAAACCGGGACCCCATTCCGTTTTCAGGATACCCCCCCTGCATCAGCGCCATCTGGAGCAGTAAGCCTCTTTGAAGAGCCTGAAGATGACGACTTGTATGATTAAACTTTCATAGCAAAAGCACCTGAAGCTTGGTGCTTCAGGTGCTTTTTCTGGTTGAAGTGTTCGCTGCTCTCGCTCTTGCGTTGTTCTATTGCCAGTCGTCATCTTCTGTTGGGGTTATTCAGCGATCCGTCTGAGAAAGTTTGCACCAACTTGCACCAGAATAAGGGGGACTGGAGCTCTGGTACGTTTAACCGGGCATAAGTCCTTGGACATATTGCAGACAAACCTTTTCATGGTATCTTCCTTCCCGATCATGTTTTAGGGTTCAGAATATGCCCAAGGCTTTGCTTGACCAGTAGATCTAATTGATGCTGATTGGGACTGATTCTGGCCATTAACTGAAGGCCGAGAAAGAAACTGGTGAGTTCCCTGGCAGCATCCATGCTGCTCAAACTGGGGGCGATGAGGTTCTTTTCCGTTCCCTTGAGTACCTGGGTCAATAATGCTTGCTGAATCGTATTGACAGCCTGTCTGACCAGCTCTGTGGCCTCATCTGGCAACAGGTGAAGTTCTGTGCTGGTGCAGGCTAGAAAGCAGCAGTTCTGGTACTGCATGTCTTGGGGATGTCGATAGCCAGCTGTCAGAAATCGGCGTAAACCTTCTAGCGGAGGGCCCGAACCAAGATACTTTTGGATTCTCAACTGTAGGTAGTGTTCAATGTAATACCGTAAGACGTGCAGGTATAAGCCTTCTTTGTTTTTGAAATGATGATAAAGGCTACCCGGGTGCAGATCGGTGGCTTCTTCTAACTGTCTTAGAGAAGACGCCGAGAATCCTCGGGACCAAAAGAGAGCGAGTGCGTTATTCAGCGCCTTGTCTTTATTAAAAGAGGTGTGCCTACCCATAAATGAAAATAATTGACTTGGGAACTTCCAATGTAGCAGTAACTTTCTGTTCCCGACAACTCTCCCACAACGGATTAGCATGCATTGTGGGATACAAGCTGGAGAATACCCCAATGGCTCTGACCCCTTCGAATATGGTGGCACTGGGCTCGTCTGCCCCTGATTTTGAATTGCCTGAACCTTCATCCGGGCAGTCGGTTTCACTGCAGGAAGTGAGTAAAGAGAAAGGCGTTTTGGTGATGTTTATCTGTAACCACTGTCCCTATGTGATTCACATTGAAGATGCACTGGTGCAGTTGGGCAAGGATTATGCCGATCGAGATCTTGGCATAGTGGCTATCAGTGCTAACGATGCTGAAAGCTATCCTGATGATGCTCCTGAAAATATGGCATTAAAATCTTACCCGTTCCCCTATCTCTATGATGAAAGTCAGTCAGTGGCGAAAGCTTATGATGCAGCCTGTACGCCTGATTTTTTTCTCTTCGATGTCGAATTGAAGTGTGTCTATCGAGGTCAGTTTGATGCCTCGCGTCCCGGTAATGACAAGCCTGTGACCGGGAGGGATTTGAGGTCCGCTATGGACGCTGTGCTGGCGGGAGAGCGTGTATCAGAGAATCAAAGTCCCAGTGTTGGCTGCAATATCAAATGGAAGTAGTTGTGCACTTTTCAGAAGGCATTATTCTTTCTCAACCCAGAGGGTCCAGTTTCTGTATTCGGACACTTTTTCGAAGCGTTCTCTCAGTGGGTCCGACAGCATATTAATGTTGCCGTCACGAGTGGCCAGAAAGTCTCTGCGATTCTTGTGTAATTGATCGAGGATCTCCTCTTCATCAAAGGCTAAGAGGGCCTGGCCCTGGGAATAAAAGCGAGCCGAGAAGGGGCGTTTCATGAAGTAAATAAGATGACCGGGCTGCTCAGCCGGGTGAGTCATCATGCCGGCGACCAGGTACTTTTGAGATTTTTTACCACCGTCGTTCATCATGACAATGGTAGTGATAATCATCAACAGAGGTGTCAGGGTCGCCAGGGCAATAAGCTTCCCGGAATGGCTAGGCCAACGCTCCCCAAACAGTCTTGCAATAATCAGTGCCAGAGCAGGCATCACAGGCAGCGTGTAAGTCCAGATCAGATTGGCGGTGAAGGTGAAAAAAAGAGGCAGAAAGAGCAGCCAGCAGAGCAGGAAGTAATCCCATTCCTGCAACTGGAGGGTGGGCTTCGTTTGCCAGAATTTCCAGAGTTGGGTAATGACGACTCCCAGTAACACGAATGTCCAGGGAAAGCCTCCTGCCAGCAAGTAACCCCAGATGGCCCCCAGCATATGAACATGGGCATTGCCGTATTCATCACCCTGCCAGCCGGAATCCAGATAGCGGGAAAAATGTTCGCCAATAAACATGTACTCCAGAAGGCCGGGGTTGCGTATCTCTGCACTAATATACCAGGGAAGGGCAATGGCGGCCGCCAGAACAGTGCCTTTGATCCAGGGGAATGTGTGCCACAGCGTTATCAATCGAGCTTTTGGAAGGCACCATAAGAAAATCGGACCGCCCGCCAGAACCACAGCAGCGAGCCCCTTGGCCAAAAATGCCAGACCGCAACCCGCAAAAAACAGATACTGCCACCGCAGTGCCATAGATTTGTCTTGATAGTGCCAGCCCATCCAGAAGCTGCAGAGGATAAGAGTGATCGTCAGGGTCATGACCGGGTCGGCCAGAAGAGCTCCCGAAAGAACCAGAAACGTAGCAGAAGTGATCAGGAACAGTACTGTAATTTTTGCCTGTTGTTTCCCCATTTGAAAGTGGGCCAGCTTCCAGACCAGTGCCAGAATACCCAAACTACAAATCAGGGAGGGTGAGCGGGCGGCAAATTCATTGATGCCAAATAACTTGAAGCTTACGGCTGAAAGCCAGATAAACAACGGCGGTTTACCCAGAAACGGGATACCATAATCAAAATACGGAATGACCCAGTCGTTAGTCTCTACCATCAGCCTGACGATCTCACCGTAGCGGGCTTCTGAGGTGTCCATCAGAGGGTACAGGCCGAGGGAGAGCAGCCGGATCAGAACCGCAATCAGTATCAGGAGTGACACCCAGAACCAGCGGGAAGAAGATTTTAGGGAGGCGTCGGTCATTATTATTCTGAACTCTGTGTCTGATTACCGTGAAAACGTCCAAGGATACAAAGGACTTTTGTTCCTTTACTCTTTATTGTTTCGGCCAATTCATTCATTGCACAAATACAGTGGAAAAAATCTCTGACTATCTGCTGTTCGTTTGCTGCAAAAGAAAGCGCAACCAATGAGTAACCTGACTGAGGCGTTGATTGTGACTCAAGTGATCACAATGCTTATTGAAAGTAGTTCATTTTGATCGGTTTCTATAATTTTTTTCGTAGACATCTCGCCCCATGGCTTCGATCTGCCGGTCAATCATTGTCCGGAAGCTGTCCAGACAGTTTTGGTGAACCCCCGGGTCTCCTGAAAAAACTCGCATAAGGCATACCGCGGCTTCGACAGTGGACAGAGCTGACTGATGGGGTGCTTTGCGGATTCGGTAGCTGGATTCCAGGTTTTCTGACAGGGATATCCACGGTAGAGATTGAAGCTGGGGATTGAGGTGAAGTATCTTTCTGGCTTTTCTCCAGGTACCATCCAGCAGAATGCAAACATCAGGCAGGCCGTGGATTTTCTGATATTCAGACGATTGAAGAGCCCCGTCGCCCGGAAAAAGTAAACAGCCTTTTTTGTTTTCTAAAAGGATCTTGAGGTGTGGGTTTTCATTGAAGTCCTCACCCACGAGAATCTTGCAGTTCTTAATGCCCAGTTTGAGAATCCGGGCGGTATTCAGCGGATGTTTGACCTCATCAGGATGCTGCAGGATCAATAGTTCACAGCAGGCCTGCTCAAGCTGTAGATCCTGGCAGATGCAGAATTGCAAAGGACGCTCACAGCGCTGGCACTGGGCTCGGGCCATGCATGACATTCCTGAAAGTCAGATTAATACGGGGCAAAACGGTTCCGGATGTTTTGGGAATACAATGCTGCCAGTAGCGCTGGGTTGAGCCTGACATCACCAGCAGTGAGCCAGGAGATAAATTTATCGACAAAGGACTTATACCTCTGGACTTGCCCTCTTTGTGTTTCAGTCGAAAGCGTCTTTCCTGACCCAGGCTCATTGATGCAATAACGGGGTGTTCGCCCAGCTCCGCTTCATCGTCGGAATGCCAGCCATTACTGTCATTACCATCACGATACAGATTGAGCAGCACTGTGTTGAATGATGAGCGACAGGCTTGCTCGACCACTTCTTTGATTGCCAGTAGTACTGGTGTCCATGGCTCTGGAACCAGCGTCAGGCCAGAGTAGCTATAGGTCATGCCTTTATCGCCATACCATGCCTGTAAACGGGGTAAATCGAATGCTTTTCCAAAAAGCGTGATCTTATCCTGACGCCACCGGGTCCCGGATAGAAGCTGCTGGTAGTAAAATTCACAGTCTTTTGGTGTGATCACTTCTGGCCAGAAAGACAGCTCGGCGTCAGGGGCATAAATGTTGATTGAATGCAATTCGTTTTATTGGGAGCTGTTATGCAGGGACATTTGAAAGATTAGCTTTTCTGCCGTGCAGTCAAAGTCCAGCATCGCCTTGATGACGGTGATGCCGTTTTCCTGACTGGTTTCCGACTGCACCTTGCAGTTGCCTGATCCTACTGACAGAGCTCGCTGTTCAATTTTCCTGAACTTGTCCCGGGCTGAAATTGCCTTGTCGCCACGAATCTCCAGGGTAACCCAAGTATCATCGTCGCGGATCAGGGTACCAACCTCTACAGTATTGCAGGTGGTGCACTCAAAGGGGTCTTTTTCGTTCATGTCGATACCTCGTAACAGCGAGAAATCTTGCTTCATTAATCATCAAATTAACATATTACAAGATCTATGGGGATACGTCAGATTCTGCGAAAACCCTCTTGGGCTTGCGAGGTTGATTGTATCTCCAAAATCCTTCTTTAATCGGATATGTCCCTGTTTTTTGTGTCCTGTATTTGTTTGTTTGTCTTAGTGAGTGTTTGTGAAAGCTTTTTTATTCGGTTTTTATGGTATAGGCTCAGTGATTCTCGAAGTTGTACGTCATCAAAATGAGGGATAAACGGTGCTTTCGTTCAAAAAGTTGCTGGTATTCCCTCCATCAGAATTAAGGTGAGCGTGCCTTTAAGCCATGAACAAAGTGCCAGAGTGAAAGAAATTTCACGGTAAAACCCCGGGAAGTTAAATCTATGACAGACAGCAAGGCGAATTTGCGTCGCAACGTGAACCTGCTGGGAACACTGTTGGGTCAAACGATTAAAGAGCATCATGGCGAGGATTTTTTCAATCGTATTGAAAGTATTCGTCAGCTTTCCAAGGCTGCAAGAGCAGGCAGTGAGGATGATAGGGATGTTTTGCTGGATCAATTGAAAAACCTTTCCGATGACGATCTGGTGCCCGTCACACGAGCGTTTAGTCATTTTCTCAATTTGGCTAATCTGGCCGAGCAATATGACAGCATTGCCGTCAGCCATGGCGAAACGTTCTGTGTCCCGGATCACTTCGATGAGCTGATGGCCAGGCTGAGAAATCAGGGTTTCAGTCAAGAGCAGATCGCTGACAGTGTTGCCAGTCTGGATATGGAGCTGGTGTTGACCGCTCACCCCACCGAAGTTTCCCGCAGAACCCTGATCCAGAAACATGAATCAATTTTTGAGTGCCTTAGCAAGCTGGAAAGCAGCCGTTTGAGCTTCAGGGAACGGGCCCGCCATGAAGACCGGCTTCGTCAGTTGATTGCTCAGGCCTGGCACACTTACGAGTTCAGGATGAAGCGGCCATCGCCTGTTGATGAGGCCAAGGGTGGGTTTGCTACCATCGAGCACTCTCTGTGGAATGCGGTTCCTGATTTTGTTCGTGCCATAGACGAGCGGCTCAGGGAACACACGGACATAGGTCTGCCACTGGATGCTGTGCCGGTGCGTTTTTCTTCCTGGATGGGAGGGGATCGGGATGGGAATCCATTCGTCACCGCTGAGGTGACTCAGGAAGTGCTCTTGTTGAGCCGCTGGATGGCTGCGGATTTGTACCTCAGGGATCTGAAGCCTCTTATTGGAGAACTCTCCATGACAGAGTGCAGTGAAGAAATGAAGCAGAAACTGGGGGAATGTCGAGAGCCCTACCGGGTGATTCTCAGGCAACTCAGGGAACGTCTCAGAGAGGCCCGAAGCTGGTGTGAATATTCACTGGCCGATAAACCCCGTTCTTCTGAAGTGCTTCTTGAGCATAAAGATCTTGTTGAGCCTCTGGAGCTCTGCTATCACTCGTTGCATAAAGTGGGTCTTGGGGTCATCGCCGATGGTCCGCTGTTGGACATGATTCGTCGTGCTCACAGCTTTGGTCTCACCCTGATACGTCTGGATATTCGTCAGGAGGCGAGCAGGCATACCCGGACGGTCAGTGAGTTAACCAGGGCTCTCGGGATTGGAGATTACCAGAGCTGGGACGAGCAGGAAAAGCAGACCTTTCTGCTAAAAGAGCTTCAGAATCCCAGGCCCATGATTCCGGTAGAATGGGAGCCTTCCGAAGAGGTCGCTGAAGTCATTGCCACCTGTCGTGCTATTGCCAGAGAAGGTCAGCAGGCATTGGGGGCCTACGTCATTTCCATGGCCTACAAGCCGTCCGATGTATTGTCTGTAGCACTATTGCTGAAGGAGTGTGGCGTTGACTTTGCGATGCCGATTGCTCCCCTGTTTGAAACACTGGATGCTCTGGATGGTGCCAGTGAGTGCATTAGCTCTCTGCTGTCATTGCCCTGGTATCGTGGCTATTGTCATGGGGGGCAGATGGTCATGATCGGTTATTCCGACTCTGCCAAAGATGCTGGCTGGATGGCTGCAGCCTGGGCTCAGTATCGGGCTATGGAAGAGGTGACGGAAGTTTGTCGTGAAAATAATGTTGAGCTGACGTTGTTTCACGGTCGTGGCGGCACCATCGGTCGCGGCGGTGGCCCTGCCCATGCGGCGATTCTTTCCCAGCCACCGGGCTCTGTGAACAATAATCTGCGGGTCACTGAACAAGGAGAGATGATCCGTTTCAAGTTTGGTTTCCCTGACGTCGCCATTAATAGTCTGATGCTTTATGCCAGCGCTACCCTCGAAGCAAGCCTGTTGCCGCCACCAGAACCAAAACAAAGCTGGCGAGATATGATGGATCAGCTGGCCAGGGATTCCCTGCAAATTTACCGGGGCATGGTTCGGGATGAGCCTGATTTTGTTCCCTACTTTCGTGCTGTGACGCCAGAACAGGAACTGGCCAAGCTTCCGCTGGGCTCCAGACCTGCAAAGCGCAAGCCTAATGGTGGCGTGGAAAGTTTGCGGGCGATTCCATGGATATTCGCCTGGACCCAGATTCGTCTCATGCTGCCCACCTGGCTTGGATGTGGTGCTGCCCTGAAAAATGCCCTTGAAAATGGTCAGAGAGACACTCTGGAAGAGATGATCAGTCAGTGGCCGTTCTTCAAGGCACGACTGGAAATGCTGGAGATGGTCTTTATGAAGACCGATTCTAATCTGGCTGAATACTACGAGGAGCGTCTGGTACCCGCCGAGCTACAGCATTTGGGAGAAAGCCTGCGAGAGCAACTGGAAACTGCAGTTCAGGCACTGCTGGAGCTCAAAGGCGGTGAAGAGTTGATGTCTAACCATCCTCAGAACAAACAGGCCATCGCTTTACGTAATCCTTATACTGACCCTCTGAACGTTCTTCAGGCAGAGTTACTCTACCGGGTAAGACATACAGAGGAAGGGGAGGTTTGTGAAAACCTTGAGCAGGCTTTGATGATCACCGTTGCAGGTATTGCTGCAGGTATGCGTAACACCGGTTAATTGAACCGGAAACCATTATTCCTCACGGAGCAGGCTCTAACAGGAGTTGTCTGAGCCTGCTATCCTTCGGAACAGGTGATTCGGCAGTTTTATCAAACGCAAGAGCCTGTGCCTCATTCATAGGAAAAGCTCTCTGATCAAAAAAACTTCAGTCTCTTTACTGCACGCAAAGTCTATGATGAAGGACGACCGCTCTTTATTCGGGGCTTTTTTGCTGACATGTTGGTCAGAGTCTGCAGTTCAGGATCAACCTGCGTAATGACTACTGCGTTTTTATCCACACACGACCCGTGTATCTGTTCTACTGCAGTTTAGGTTCGTATATTTGAGACACAACCGTCAATTGGGTTCCTGAAATCTCTCTCACCCTGCAGCAAGCATCCAAGACCCCGGGAGTGCTTTCTGCGAATGACTGTCTATACTCGGTCAGCCTCCGGTGAGCTGTCGTACAATGGTGTGAGGTGAAATTTTAAGGTTTTATTACCATGGTGCATGATATAGGAT
>NZ_JAHHPS010000341.1:0-19214 GCF_024606275.1 Endozoicomonas sp. SESOKO4
AGACCAATTTATTGCAACCGCAGTAGAACAGCCTTAAGTCCGACAGGCTGCTAGAAACGACCACTGACTTTTAACATCTTGCAGTTAACCCTTCTTTGTGCGAAATTCTCCAACGTTTAACAAAAAAGCAACGATAGCTATAGCTCAAGAAGAGCAGTTTGTGATGGTAAACCCATGACTGACTGCTTTAGATCATGAGACTACTGCAATAATAATTAATACAATGTGGAGCTCTGAAGAAAATGGTTGGCTCAAAACCCGATGCAATCAGCCTTTTATTAGCGGTGTTTACAATCGCTGTATTAACAACAGCAGCGACTTCGATCCTGATCTGACAAGCTGACAGTGTAAGCCAGGGACTGGCTTACTGACTTTTTTCACCGTATAACTGTTTTTCTGTTGCCACACCTTTCATGGGAATATCCCAGTCTGCCACAGGAATTGCACTGACTTTCTGACACTCATGTGCTAACCCTATCAGTATCGGTTTACTGCGTTTTCCCAGAAATGCAAAAGTCCGGTCGTAATAACCCGCTCCCATACCGAGGCGATTGCCCTCTTCATCAAAACCAGTGAGTGGCATGAGTACCAGATCCAGAGCTTCCGCCTTAACGGTTTTCTCAAGATCCAGTTCCGGTTCAGCAATTCCGTAACGGTTCTCTACCATTCGGGTATTAGGTCTGTAGAGCTGGAAATACATCTTGTCAGGGTCTTCCTGATCCAGAACCGGAAGATAGCAGAATTTATCTTGCTCCCAGATCGTCCGGGCAATAAATCCGGGATCAATTTCACCATCATTAGCCAGATACAGCGCGATATGCTGACTGTGTCGAAAAACCTCACTGCTACATACGACAGAGGATAGTTTCCTTGCAGCAGCAAGCTGCTGTTCAGCCGACAGGGATTGACGATTGTTACGTAACTGCTTGCGCAGGCTGGCTCGATCCATCTGAGATGACACCCGACATTGTTCTATTCGATTAATATTGTCCACTGCTGGAAGAGAATAAACAATGAGAGAAATGGACAAAGTCTTTAAGAAATCGGCGATTTCTTCCCCAGATAATCAAAAGGCCGCTGATTTCAGCGGCCTTTTGCAATACCCGGTTCCTGCTTAGAACGGAATATCATCATCAAAGTCGTCAAAGCCACCAGCCGTTGCAGCCTGAGGCTGTTGCTGAGGCTGCTGCTGTTGAGCAGGACGCTGTTGAGGCTGATGTTGTAGAGGTTGATGTTGTTGCTGTGGTGCCGCTGCGGGCGCTTGCTGTTGCATCGGCTGTTGGGGTGCACTGTATTGCTGCGGTGCGGGCTGCTGAGAGGCTGGCTGTTGTGTAGCCCTTGGCTGAAACTCACCACCACTGGCAGGCATCCCCATTCCGTCCTGGCGGCTATCCAGCATTTGGAGCTGGCCACTGAAGCCATCAACAACAACCTCTGTCGTGTACTTATCCTGACCGGACTGGTCCTGCCACTTACGGGTTTGCAGCTTACCTTCGATGTAAACCTTGGAACCCTTGCGCAGGTATTGCTGAGCAATTTCAGCCAGCTTTCCGAAAATGACCACCCTGTGCCATTCGGTTTTTTCCTGAGGCTGGCCGGTGTTACGATCTTTCCAGGACTCACTGGTCGCCACGCTCAGGTTAGCTACAGCGCTGCCATTTGGGGTAAAACGGACATCCGGATCATTGCCCAGGTTGCCGATCAGAATGACCTTATTAACACCACGTGCCATCAGTTTCTCCAGTAATTTTTAACATAAACCGTTTTCACTCCCAACAGGAATAAAAACAGGTTTCTGGTTGTAGCTTTCTCATTCATTTATGTCAACACTCACCGTATTGGCGCAGCGCGGCCATATCCACTATTTTTCTGTCCACCTTCAGATAGGCGGTTCTCTCACTATCCAGGACGGTCACTTCCTCAACCCCGGGAATAATGGCCAGCTCCCTGCCAATGGCACGGGCATCCAGGCTCATGGACGAGTCGAGGGCCATCACCATACTGCTGACATAAGGAGGTTGTTTCATGGTAACAGACAATAACCACCAGAGTGCAGTAGGGATTGCACAAACCATCATGACACCAGTCGCACCCCAGTACTGAAACGCCAACCCACCAAGACTGCCGCCCAGGGCCGCCCCCAGAAACTGGCTGGTTGAGTATACGCCCATAGAGGTTCCCCGAGTGCCTGCGGACGACAATTTACTGACCAGAGAAGGTAGTGTAGCTTCCAGAAAATTAAATGCCGCAAAAAACAGGAATATTCCCAGCAGTACACTTTCGACACGCCACATGCCGGCAATGGCTGCCAGCAACACAGTGACCGCACCTACAAAGCACTGTTTCAGGCGACGTTTGGCTTCACTGAAAATAATCACCGGTACGATCATGACAAAGGAGACCGAGAGTGCCACTACGTATATCCAACCGTGTTTTTCCCGGGCCATCCCCAGGATATCTTCCAACATTTGAGGCAAAAACACGAACAGGGCCATCAGGGTGAAATGCAGGGTAAAGATACCGGCCATCAACCTGAGCATTTCCGGATTGCCTACGACATTGCCTACGTCTTTTATACTGACTTTGGTGTTCAGATCAGTACGGGTCACCACTGGAGTTGGTACCATAAACAATAGAATTAGAATGCTTAAGCCCGCCATCACAGCATTACTGCCAAACAACCCCTCCAGCCCCCACCAGCTGGCGAATAGAGGGCCTAATAGCATCGCGATGCAGAATGAGAATCCGATACTGATACCAAATACCGCCATGGCCCGGGTACGGTATTGCTCGCGGGTCAAATCGGCCAGAAGTGCCGTGACGGCTCCGGATACCGCACCAGAACCTTGAAGAATCCGGCCAAAAATGACTCCGTAAATAGAGTCCGCCTGAGCGGCGACGAGACTACCCAGCATAAAGATCATCATACCGGCTATAATCACCGGCTTGCGCCCGAACCGGTCTGACATCCAGCCAAAGGGGATTTGCAGTGCTGCCTGGGTTAATCCATAAGCACCGATAGCAAAACCGGCCAGAGCCGGGGTGGCCCCTTGCAGGTCTTCGGAATAAAGGACCAGAACAGGCAGTACCATAAAGAGGCCAAACATCCTGAATACAAACACCAAAGACAGTGAGACCGTTGATTTCAGTTCCTGCGGAGACATTCCTGACTTCTTATATAACATTGCAAGCGGCTTATATTATCAGGAAAAGCTGTTGAAGTAAGGCACCGTGGGAAGACATTATGCCCGCTGGACTTGCGCCAAAAAAACCTTCCATATACCAACACTTTCCGGCCAATCAGCTATTTTTATTCCTTCCAGAGTAATCATGAAAAAGAAGTTTGCCTATCCCGGGGCAGGCGCATAATTACCCCAGGGAATAAACACAGAGGATTGATCAGCATGACATATCCTGTCCGATACGCCACTTATGTGAGGCTTTTCATGGTGGCAGTGCTTGCCACCACACTCGTGACTCCCACGTCGTCAGAAGCCCATTATGACCGTTATCACCGCCATCGTGATTGTGACCGCTCCGTATTTATTTCCGGTACAGTGCTTTTTGTGGGAGCTTTACTCTTGTATATCGAAATTTCGTCCTGGAATCGTTCAGGCAATACAGAGGATGCTGATACTCAGGAACACACATTGCAATTACCCGTCATCACCTACAAAAAAGAGGCAGCGTTAAAAAACCTTCACTCCGTAGGTATCAGGCTTGCTCCTGCGATAGACCGGAAATGCAAAATACTCGAATTAAAAGGTACCCGCAAGCAACTGAATACCCAAATCGAAGCAGTTATCTGTGACCCCATCTCACGAGTCAAAGGCGTGAATCGGGCTCTTTTAAGTGATATCCAAAAACAATGCCACGTCTGGTTCAGCAGAAACAGAATGGTATTTCCCCATGAAGTCAGTGGTTTTGATCTTAAAGAAGCCTTTAATGTTGTGCTTCCTGAACTGGTATACCGAGCTAAAATTCTGACCCTGTCCACCTATCAGGTATCACTGAATAACGATCATAAAAAGGACGCCACAGAAGATATGAGTTACTTCAGCATAACTATGAGCGGCTTCCAACCCAACGAGCACTTTAAAACCTGTTATCACTATCCAAGGAGTGCCGGAATGAACCCTCCCATGATGGACTCTAATGGCGAACTGGTTTTTAAACTGCCAAAACAGGGCGTTACTCATCTGCATCAGGACGGACACGCCGAGTACATCCTGGCAACCCACCTGTCGGTCAACCAGGCTAACATCGCTTACGCCTGGAAGCTGGGCGCTCCCTGGCCACCGCTGCCCGCGCCGGTCAGATTAACAGCAGCAGCCGGGGAGATTATGCCCATTCACGTTATTGATCAAGAACAAACAAACGAAAGTACCCGTCTTCAGGTTAAGGGAGAGAGGAGTATCACTGGTGACTGAACTCATCGCGGTCGATAGCAAATGGAGACCAGGCCTGACGTGTTGGCATCACCTCAACACGGTTAATGTTGATGTGCTCCGGCAAAGTTGCAATATAAAACATTTGCCCGGCAATATCTTCGGAGCTCAGAGGTGTGGTGCCACGGTATAAGTTATCTGATGCCTCCTGGTTTCCTTTGGTGCGCACCAGTGTGAATTCCGTCTCTGCAATGCCTGGCGATAGATCAGTAACACGTACCCCCGTCCCCTGCAGATCGCACCTCAGGTTGTAGCTGAATTGCTTAACAAATGCCTTACTGGCACCATAAACATGGCTTCCCGGATAAGGCCATTGACCTGCTATTGAGCCCACATTGATGATGGTAGCACCGGCCCCGGTCCTGATTAAGGCAGGCAAGAGTGCGTGTGTGACATTGACCAAACCGGTAACGTTGGTATCTATCATGGTGTGCCAGTCATCAAGATCAACCTCGGGGGCGCCCTGAGGCGCCAGTGCCAGACCTGCATTGTTAACCAGGGCTGTAACCTCTGAAAATTCTTCTGGCAAGGACTCTACTGCTTTAATCACGGCTTCAGAATCCCGCACATCCAGTTGCATCACATGCACTGGAACACCCAGAGTCTCTCTGAGATCCAAAAGCCTTTCTAAACGACGTCCCGATAAAACCAGCGACCACCCCTCTTTTGCGAATTTTTGTGCGGCAGCTTTACCAAAACCGGAGGTTGCGCCGGTAATAAATGCAACTTTCTTCATAATGATTTCCTTGTTAAATCATAATTGTGAGCAGTGCCAACATCATCAAAATGGGCGCTACCGTGTTTTTAGGTGATGAACCCGGGTATAAATCGAACAATTTTTTTCCCAACAGACTGCCCAGCATGGCAACGGGAAAGAGAAGCAAGCTGAACTGAATAGACTGGGCCGAGACAGCATCGACGAAGAGCAATCCCAGCAGAGATACCGCCGAACTCAAGATAAAAAACAGTATCGCCGTAGCTCTTATTTCATTTGCCTTTAACGATAGGTTTAAGAGATACAACACCAGTGGCGGGCCACCCGCTGAAGCCGTGGTCATCCCAAACCCTGACACTGCACCGGCGAGCAAGGCGTAGCGATGGTTAAGCCATGTCAACCGCAGATCAAACAGGATCAAAGCACCGGCAATCAATGAGAAACCTGCAATCATCATCTTTAGTTCATCTGCCGAGATGGCGGAGATAAACAAAAGCGAAACAGGTATTGCACCTAACATGCCCAATGTGAGCATGGTCAGCAGACGTCGATTAACCTGCGTCCTGATTCCTGATAACAGACAGAGACTACTGAGCAGATCAAGTGTCAGAGCAATCGCAATTGCATCAAATGGGGAATACACAAGGCTTAGACACAAGGCAGCAATAATGGCAAAGCCAAAGCCACTGTAGCCCCTTACTAATCCGGCAAAAAAAACAAATACCGTTGCTAAGCCCATCATCCATTCCATTACATACTGCGAGTTGATGCCATCAATGTAATGAGCCCGGAGCCTATCCTATAGAGCCAGTTTTTCAGATTGTCTGAGTCAGTAGCGCCACCCCGTACCCTGACACAAGGCTTTTTTTAAACTGTCCCTACATCCTCTTTCATGTTTCTCGCCAAGATAGCGGCAAAACACAAACGAAGGCTCAATACTCCGCAGGAGAATGAAAATGGATGTATTTGAAACAAATGTATCAAATCAGCACGTCATAGACTTGGATAAACACGTATTCCATTCCTGGTCTGTACAAGATTCAGCAGCACCAATAGCTATTGCCGGTGCACAAGGATGTAACCTGTGGGACTTCGAAGGGAAGCAGTATCTGGATTTTAGTAGCCAGTTAGTCAACACCAATATTGGCCACCAACACCCAAAAGTTATTGATGCCATCAAGGCACAGGCTGAGTCCCTGGTGACCATAGCGCCAGCAACAGCTAACCTTGCCCGGGGTGAAGCAGCCAAACGCATACTGGATAAAGCACCCGGTAATTTTAACAAGGTGTTTTTTACCAATGCAGGCGCTGATGCCAATGAAAATGCGATTCGCATGGCAAGACAATTTACCGGTCGTGACAAGGTGCTCTCTGCCTACCGCTCATACCACGGCAATACCGGCTCAGCTATCGCTGCCACAGGCGACTTTCGCCGCGTACCTAATGAATACAGCCGCGGGCATGTGCACTTTTTTAACCCTTATTTCTACCGCACTGAGTTCAACGCAAAGACTCAGGAAGAAGAGTGTAAACGAGCCCTGCAGCACCTTAAACGAGTGATTGAATGTGAAGGATCCGATTCCATTGCGGCTATTCTTCTGGAGACAATCCCCGGCACAGCCGGTTTCCTGCTGCCACCGGAAGGCTACTTGAAAGGGGTTAGAGACCTGGCCACCGAACATGGTATACAGCTGATCTTCGACGAAGTAATGGTTGGATTCGGTCGCACTGGCCGTTGGTTTGCCTTTGAGCACTTTAACGTTATCCCGGATCTGGTCACCTTCGCTAAAGGGGTTAACTCAGGCTATGTCCCTGCTGGCGGCGTTGTCGTAAGCGAGCCGATCTCGGAGTATTTCAAGAGCAACTTCTTTATGGGCGGCCTCACTTATTCGGGCCATCCACTGGCAATGTCTGCTATTGTCGCAACCCTGGATGCGATGGAAGAAGAAGGCATTGTTCGCTACGCCGATGAGGTAGGAAACACGGTTCTGGGACCCGCACTGATCGATCTGATGGAAAAGCACAATAGCATAGGAGACATTCGCGGCAAGGGCATGTTCTGGGCCCTGGAGCTGGTCGAGGACAGAACAACACGAGAGCCTTTAAGTAATGAGAAAATGGCTTCCCTTAAAGCCAAACTAACCGACAAGGGCCTTCTTTCTTTTATAGTGAACAACCGTATTCACGTAGCACCACCTCTTATTGTTAAACCCAATGAGATTGCTCAGGGTGTAGCCATTATTAGCCAGGTACTCTCGGATTTTGATTAAACATTAGTAATAAAGACGCCAGGGCAGTTGTCCTGGCGTTGGTGCCTCCAAAGATCGAAAATGTTAGCCCTCCAGAGCTCTTGCCAGTTGTTCAACCCCTGGGGTAATAAGCGCTTTATCAATGGCATGAAAGCCGAGTCTGAAAAAAGTATTGATTTCGGGGTTGGCTTGTTGCTGCCCCATAAAATGTGAATATCCTGTCTCTATCAGAACCCCGCGTTGAGAAGCTCTGGACGCCAGTCGTTGACTGCTTATTTGGTTGGGTGTTTCTAACCACAAGGCATTGCAATAATTGCCCATGGCCAGTCGCTTACAATCCGGAAGATAGTGCTCAACCGCTTGATTAATCTCGTGCCAGCGTTGGCGGGTGTTGTCTTTGAAGCGCCGCAGGAAGCTGTCGTAGTAGCCCTGTGAAATAAAGTGCGCCATTTCCATTTGCACCCGGCTGGGCGGGTGGCGATACATTAAGCGACGCAGTGTGCGCAACTCATAGATCAACTCTTCCGGGGCAACGATATAACCGAGGCGAAGCCCGGGTGCCAATGTCTTGGAAAAACTACTGACGTAGACAACACGGTTGTTCTTATCCAATGCTTTCAGTGCAGGTAAGGGGTCCCACTCAGAGTTGCTGTCTGAGTCGTAATCATCCTCAATAATGATGGCGTCGTTTTTTTGCGCTAAATGTAAAAGGTCACACCGGCGTTGTTTACTCATAGTCACCCCCGTTGGAGCCTGATGACTCGGTGTAACATAGAAATAATCACAGATGGATGACAGTTCGTTCAGCACCAGTCCGTCCTGATCGACGGTGTGCGGATGAAGCTGAGCCCGGGCCAAACTAAAAATATTGTTAGCTTCTTTATAACCAGGGTTTTCCACCCCTACTCGAGTGTGTTTATCCATCAACATCTTGGACAGCAAATACAGGGCGTTCTGCGAGCCAACCGTAATTAGAATCTCATCGCTCTTGGCGTGAATGCCTCGCTGAGGAAGTACCCGGGTCCGGATCTGCTCTACCAATAGCTCCACATCCTTATCGACTTTGTCACACAGCCAACTATGATCTTTCGGGTCCGCAATCACCTTACGAGTAGATTCCCGCCATTGCGCCAGAGGGAAATCATTAATGCTCGGTTGCCCATAAATAAAAGGATATTGATAACAGCTCCAGTGTGAGGGTTTCACTATACGAGGGAAAGCGTCAGTAGAAACCTTGAGTCGTCGGCTCCAGTTTGCTGCATTAGCGGGGTTATCTGCCTCAAAATGGTTCAACTCTTGTTCCACCTCTTCAAGTCTGGAGGAGTATTTTTCCGACAGATAATAACCACTTCTTGGCTTACTTATAAGATAACCGTCGTCTGATAAGCCTTCATAGACCAGTGACACGGTATTGCGTGAGACCTTCAATTGACTTGAAAGCTTGCGGCAGGAAGGTAGCGCCTCATCAGCAGAGAAGACACCTTCAAGTATTGCCTTAACCAGGTACTCTCTTACCTGCTCCTGCAAACTTCTCTTCGAATCAAACTCAATGAAACAGCTGTAATTTATCCCCATGGAGTAAACCTTTTGGATATTTTTATTCATTGCATTCGATTGACTCCAGCAAGAAGCAAGCCAATATACTAAATTAGTCGTATTAACTTTATTTTCTACCAGCTGTCCCAATCAGCCCGGTAAATTGGCTCTAACCCATTCATCTTTCTCATCTCTAAAGTGAAGGCGTTCACAAATCACAGCAAGTAACAAATTATGAGACATGGAATAAAACTTAGAAAATGGGTAGCCGTTGCCGCAGCAACGATGTCTTTAGGCATGTCCAGTGTGATTGTTGCCGATGAGTCGCCATCTTTCGCCAGCAAGGGGATAAAGGTAGCGACAGAGGATAACTATTCTCCGTTCAACTTTATCGATAAAGGCAAGCCGACCGGAATCAATAAAGATCTTCTGGATGAACTTCGCGACTACTCTGACTTCAAAGTAAAACAAGAGATTCTGCCCTGGACAGGCCTTCTGGCATCCGTTTCGGCAGGTCAGTATGACCTTGCCCTCACGGGTGCCATCATCACTGACGCTCGTCTGAAAGTATTCGATTTCACTCCACCCATCGCCTCCGCACAGCACTATTTCGTTGCCCGCGCAAAAGACGACAGCATCAATACCATCGCGGATCTGGATGGGAAAAGAGTTGGCTTACAGGCAGGCAGTGCCCTGTTGGAAAGACTTCCTGAGTTAAAAACCATGCTTGAAGCACAAGGCAAGAAACTGGGTAAAGTGGTTGAATATCAATCCTACCCTGAAGCCTACGCCGATCTGGCTAATGGTCGCATCGATTACGTGATTAACAGTATCGTGAATATAAATGAGCTGGTAAAAACCAAGCCCGGGGTATTCAAGAAAGGTGAAGCTGTATCCGGCCCTGGCTTTGTCAGTTGGCCTGTCCCGAAAGACAGTCCTGAACTGCTGGCCTACCTGACCGACTTCTTTGCACACCTGAAAGAGACTGGTCGCATGGCTGAATTGCAAGAGAAATGGTTCGGTGAATCCTTTGATGAACTGCCAGCCAACGCCATCGTCTCCGTTGAACAGTATCAAAAATTGACTGCAGTACAATAAACCACTCGTCATAGTTCAGTGACGGCCAGGACTCAAATACGACTACTCCCGGGAGCCTGGTCTTACCTAAAAAACAACGTTAATACTACTGCAGACAGGTAGGTGTATATGGATTACTACGGATGGATGCAATTGCTTCAGGGAGCATGGACCACTGCATGGATATCAATGGTATCCATCGCACTCGGAGTGGTTATCGGACTCGTGATAGCGCTCATTCGAATGGCAAAATTACCGATTATCGATCAGATATTAGGTGTCTATGTCAGTTGGGCCAGAGCCACACCACTGGTCACATTAGCCTTGTTCATCTTCCTCTCTTTCCCATCGTTTGGCATCAATCTCGATAAACACTTCTCGGCCATCCTGTGTTTAACACTGAATACTTCGGCATTTAATGCCGAGATCTGGAGAAATGCATTCCTCAACTTCTCTAGCGGACAGAAAGAGGCTGCCGAAGCCCTGGGTATGCGACGAATGACCTACTTCAGACGCATCATGTTCCCTCAAATGGTGGTCATGAGCCTGCCCGCACTGGTCAACGAGATGTCTTTCCTGATCAAAGGCAGCCCGGCGATTGCCGTCATTGGCGTGGTTGACCTGACTCGCGTTACCAACCGAATCGCAGCAGTCACTTATGAACCTCTCCTTCCTATCCTCTGCGCTGGCATTCTTTACATGTGCATCATAGGCGTGCTGATCAAATTACAACAGATGGCCGAGAGAAAGGCTAACTATCTGGCTGGCTGACAATAAGGAGTAGTTATGACTGAATGGGAAATAATCTGGCAGCAAAGAGAGATCTTTATCTCGGGTTTTGGTAATACCTTTGCACTATTTTTTGCCGGGTCAATCGCAAGTTTCATTCTGGGTGTGACCCTGCTCTACACTCTCGAAAATGGCTCGAAAGGTGTTAAAGGTAGCGTGATTCTGGTCATCAACATGATGCGCACCCTGCCCTTCCTGATTCTGGCTTACCTGTTGTACTATGGTTTACCCCAGGCCGGTATCCGCATGGATGCCTTTACCGCGGGCCTGATCTCCCTGAGCCTTTATCATGGCACCTATTTTTGTGAGATTTTCAGAGGCATTCGCAAGGGATTAGACTCAGGCCAGATGGAAGCGGCCCAGGCTTGTGGCTTCTCCAGGTTCAAGACCTTTACCCGCATCATCATACCCAATGTGTTGTTGAGATCCTTGCCGCTCATTGCCAATCAGCTGATCATCTGCCTGAAAGACACTGCCTTTCTATGCATTATTACTGTCGGCGAGATCACAGCGGCAGCTAACAGTATTCAATCAACCTACTTCATCCCGCTTAACGCATTTATTGTGGCTATCGCTCTGTATTGGATTATCAGTATCGCCATTGAACAGGTCAGCAAAATCACACTTAATAAAGTTCAGGATAGAGGGCTAAGCCATGCTTAATGAAAAGATTCACACCGGGCCAGTTGAAACCCCGAAAACCGTTCAAGAAACGGCACCTGTTGTAGAACTGCCTGTCCAATATCCAAAATCAGAATCGAATGCCCAGGATATTGTCAAGGTGGTGAACCTATCCAAACAGTTTGACGGAATCGAGGTGCTCAGAGACATTAATCTCACGATCAAAAAGGGAGACGTTGTCAGTATCCTGGGCTCTTCCGGCTCAGGTAAGTCCACTTTGCTCCGTTGTATGAACTGGCTTGAACAACCAGAACGGGGCAGCATCCATTTAGGTGATGAACGTATTGGTATCAATCCTGCTACCAGAAAACCACTAAAATACAAAGAGCTCGCCAAGATTCGCGAGCGTATCGGCATGGTATTTCAAAGCTTCAACCTCTGGCCCCATCTCACTGTGCTCAGGAATGTAATGGAAGCCCTGTTGCACGTTAAGAAGATGCCAAAAGTTGAGGCGGAAAAGATTGCCAGAGCGCAATTAGAAAAGGTTGGTATGTCTCATAAACTCGACAGCTACCCAAGCATGTTATCGGGCGGTCAAAAACAGAGGGTCGCTATCGCCCGCGCCCTGGCTATGGAGCCAGAGGTGTTACTGTTTGATGAACCCACCTCAGCCCTTGACCCTGAACTGGTTGATGAGGTTCTGACCGTAATGCAGTCCTTATCAAAAGAGGGTTACACCATGGTGGTGGTAACACACGAAATGGAGTTTGCCAGAAACGTCTCAAGCCAGGTGGTGTTCCTGGAAAAAGGCATCCTGATTGAAAAATGCCCACCAGAAAAGTTCTTCACTCATCCGGATTCACCTCGGGTAAGACAGTTTTTGAAGCTGGATGGTGCCTGACTTCAAAATCAAAACTGGAAACATAAAGCTCTGGATTGCAGGGCTTTTAGCCGTTTTAC
This sequence comes from Endozoicomonas sp. SESOKO4, assembly GCF_024606275.1. NCBI lineage: Bacteria > Pseudomonadati > Pseudomonadota > Gammaproteobacteria > Oceanospirillales > Endozoicomonadaceae > Endozoicomonas > Endozoicomonas sp. SESOKO4. Next base: position 12,396 of record NZ_JAHHPS010000341.1, read on the forward strand.
TGAGTGTTTTTCTTTTCAGGCAACGCAAAACTGCTGGTCAGCGACTCTGCTAAGTTAATATTTTTTTCTTCCATAAGTGCTTCCAGCAGAGGATAAAGAGCACCCAGTTGCTTTTCGAGCGTGTCTCTAATGGTGTCGACGATCACCTGCGTGCCTCGCTCAATTTCAATGTTGGCCCAATCACCTGCTTTTTTATCACTAAATGTTGTGACTCTTCGGGTCTCGGGAATCAACCAGACTTCAAAACAATCGTTCTTCTTGTCGACATCAGATAAAGTTAAGCTGCAACCATTAATCGCTATATACCCCTTAGGGAAAATGTATTGTCCCCACTCATGGTCGTAGACAAACCGCACCCGACAGTTGCCCTCGATTTCTTCTAGTGCAAGAATTTGGGCCCGGAAGTCGATGTGTCCGGATAAAGGGTGTCCGCCAATTTCTGCTCCGTCGATGGCTGCGCGTTCAACATTCACGCTCTGGCCACTGACATAACCCCCTAATGTCGTTACCTGCAAGCTTTGTAAAATGACATCAAATCTGGCCCGAGTCGGGCTGACAATGTCTGTTACCGTCAGGCAAACACCGTCAACCGCAACACTGGCTCCTATATTCAACCCCTGACAAAAGTTTTCTGGAAACTCAATGTCAAAGGTTCTGATACTATCGTGATCATCCACACGGTCAATCTTTGCCGTACCTTGAACAATGCCTGTAAACATTCTATTAGCTCCATCACTTTTGATTCACCAGCAGGGTATACGTATAGGACTGTTAGCAGGATCTTCGACAGTATTTCTTAGGGCGTTCAATAAATACTGTAATCCAATGTCTGCACCAAAAATATTACACGACTACTGCTTAAAGTACTTTAATTCTCTCCAGCTTGCTGTCGGACAGCTATTAACATGGGTTTGCGGAAGCAAAGTCTATATAATTGCTCCTTTGCCTGACAGATGGTACTGAGGGACTGGCTTTGGACACGATCACCGTACGGGGTGCAAGAACCCATAACCTGAAGAACATCGATCTGGATATGCCCCGGGACAGCCTGATTGTCATTACCGGTCTGTCCGGATCAGGAAAGTCGTCACTGGCCTTCGATACCCTTTACGCCGAGGGTCAGCGCCGCTATGTGGAATCGCTGTCAGCCTATGCACGCCAGTTTCTCTCGATGATGGAAAAGCCGGATGTCGACCACATTGAAGGTTTGTCACCCGCCATCTCCATTGAACAAAAGTCCACCAGTCATAACCCACGCTCAACCGTTGGCACCATCACTGAAATATACGACTACCTGCGTTTATTGTTTGCCAGAACCGGCACACCCCGATGCCCTGAGCATCACTTACCGCTGGAAGCCCAGACTGTCAGCCAGATGGTGGACCAGGTACTGGCGTTGCCAGAGGGTACTAAACTGATGCTGCTGGCCCCCGTAGTCAGGGATCGAAAAGGTGAACACCTCCATGTTTTCAGTGAACTGAGGGCCCAGGGTTTTATTCGCGCCCGGATTGATGGCATTGTCACCGACCTCGACAATCCACCCGAGCTGGACAAGAAGAAAAAACACACCATTGAAGTAGTGGTTGATCGCTTCAAGGTGAGAGAAGACCTGCAGTTGCGTCTGGCAGAATCTTTTGAAACAGCTCTGGAGCTCACCGACGGGCTTGCAGCGGTCAGCTTTATGGACGGTGAGCAGCATGACATTGTTTATTCTGCCCGCTTTGCCTGCCCGTCCTGTGGCTATAGCATCAATGAACTGGAGCCTCGCATGTTCTCGTTCAACAACCCGGCGGGAGCCTGCCCCAGTTGTGATGGGCTGGGGGTCAAGCAGTTTTTTGATGAAGATCGTATTGTCCAGCACCCGGAGTTAACCCTGGCAGAAGGCGCTATTCGTGGCTGGGATCGCCGCAGCGTCTATTACTTTCACCTGTTGAAGTCGCTGGCTGCTCACTTCGGCTTTGACATTGATACCGCTTTTGATGATCTTACTGCGGAACAACAGACCATTATTCTTCATGGCTCCGGCGAAGAGCAGATTGATTTTAGTTACGTCAACGATCGGGGCGATGTTTACAAAAAGCGCCATCGCTTTGAAGGCATCATCCCCAACTTTGAACGCCGCTTCCGGGAGACAGAATCCCAGTCTGTGCGTGAAGAGCTTTCCAAGTACCTCAGCACACAGCACTGTCCAGGTTGTAAAGGCACTCGTCTTCGCCAGGAATCAAGACATGTCTTTATCGAAGATGAAACACTGCCCGATTTGGTGAGACTCCCGGTAGAACGTGCACTTGCATATTTCGAACAACTTAGTTTGCCCGGTCAGAAAGGGGAGATTGCTGAAAAAATCCTGAAAGAGATCTGCGATCGTCTAAGCTTCCTGGTGAATGTGGGCCTTAACTACCTGACACTTGATCGAAGTGCGGATACCCTGTCCGGGGGTGAAGCCCAGCGGATTCGACTGGCCAGTCAGATTGGTGCTGGTCTGGTGGGTGTTATGTATATTCTGGACGAGCCGAGTATTGGATTGCACCAGCGGGATAACGAACGCCTTTTGAATACACTGACCCGTCTTCGCGATCTGGGCAATACGGTGATTGTCGTAGAACATGACGAAGACGCTATTCGAACTGCCGACCACGTTATCGATATCGGTCCGGGTGCCGGGGTTCATGGCGGTGAAATTATTGCCCAAGGCACGCCTGCCCAAATTATGGATCATGAAAAGTCAGTCACCGGCCAGTACCTGAATGGCACGAAAGCCATTGCGATTCCTGAAAAACGTACAAGAGCGGATAAAAATAAGCGGATTAAACTCACGGGCTGCTCCGGCAATAACCTGAAGAATGTCACACTGGAAATCCCGGTGGGGCTGATGACCTGTGTCACCGGCGTTTCCGGTTCAGGAAAGTCTACCCTCATCAACAATACCTTGTACCCTATTGCTGCCCAAGTCCTGAATAGTGCCACCACTTTAACAGCATCAAAACACAAGAAGATCAGCGGCCTGAATCACTTCGACAAATGCATTGATATTGATCAAAGCCCTATTGGTCGCACGCCAAGATCCAATCCTGCAACCTACACAGGCATTTTTACCGCCATTCGTGAACTGTTTGCCGGAACCCAGGAAGCCCGCTCCCGTGGCTATAAACCCGGTCGTTTCAGCTTTAACGTTAAGGGTGGTCGATGTGAAGCCTGTCAGGGCGACGGTGTCATTAAGGTAGAGATGCATTTTCTGCCGGATATTTACGTACCCTGTGACGTCTGCAAGGGCAAACGATACAACCGTGAAACCCTGGACGTTAAATACAAGGGCAAGAATATTCATGAAGTCCTGGAGATGACCGTCGAAGAAGCTCTGGAATACTTTGAACCCATTCCTGCCGTTAAACGCAAACTGCAAACCCTTATGGATGTTGGTCTGTCGTATATCCATCTGGGGCAGAACGCTACCACGCTCTCCGGAGGTGAGGCACAACGGGTGAAGCTGGCTAAGGAACTTTCCAAGCGGGATACCGGAAAAACCCTTTATATTCTTGATGAACCCACCACAGGGCTGCACTTCCACGATATTGAACAGCTACTGGCAGTTCTGCACAGGCTACGAGATCGCGGTAATACCGTGGTAGTGATTGAGCACAATCTGGATGTGATCAAAACAGCAGACTGGATCGTTGATCTGGGACCCGAGGGAGGTGACGGCGGGGGCCAAATCATTGCCGGGGGTCCACCTGAAGTGGTGGCCGAAAGCACAGCCTCCCATACCGGCCGCTTCCTGAAGCCGATGCTAAAGTAAACTGATCCATAACCCGGCTCTGAGATGCAAACAGAGCCCACCCTATACAGCCAGTGCCAGGGCGCTCATTAGTTGCTTTTATGCATTGAAGCTGACAGCTCAATGGAGGATGATTCTTCCCTTGAAATTGCACCTTGAGAAAGGGGTCTGACCCACTGTATTCAGTCAACAGGACGCATACCACTTTTTCTTTCGCTCTAGGTATCTCGGCTTAAGCACTTTAAGGAGTCCACTATGTGGGGCAAGAACAGCTCAGAAAACAGTTTGATCAGCAGCACCAGAAATGATGACACTATCACGCTGATTGCTGCAGGCACTGAAGTTGAAGGCGATATCCGTTTCCGTGGCACCGTTCATGTTGAAGGTAAAATCAAGGGCAATGTCAGTTCCAATGATGGCAAACTGCAGCTGATCGCCGGCAGCCGTGTAGAAGGCAATATGACTGCTGCCCATATAGTCATCAATGGTCGTGTCACTGGCGACGTTTTCGCCACTGACAAGCTGGAGCTTTCAGCCGATGCCCATGTAGAAGGCAACGTATATTACGATGTGATGGAAATCGCGGCCGGGGCTGCCATCAATGGCAAGATGGAGCGTATGCACAAAAGCGGAGAACTGTTGCTCAATACCTCTGAGGAGGAGGAAGAAGCCAAGATCAAGCAACTCGAGTCTACCTGATCCTCTGAGAGGAAACTCGAGGCCATTTTTATGGAAATACACTTACTCAAAAAGCAAAACATTGATCCAGATCAATTCCTGGATAGGCGTAAATACTTATAGTACAAACCACAGGAGTGAGAGCAAATAGACAATAAGAACAATTTCACAATAAAAAATAATACATGGAACCAAGAATAAAAATCATAACACCTTGATGTAACCAGACCATAAAAAGCCAGATTCGATAAGGGTCTGGCTTTTTATTTTATTATCTGTGAAACCAGAAACCCTGCCAGCACAATTACACCAAAAATCACCACCAAAAAATCGTTCCCGGGGTTTCGGTACCGTCTGAGTACATTGGACTTATAAAGCCCTACGACCGGAACAAAGAAAAGGATAATCGCCATCATGGGAGCCACTATGGCATCCATGATCAACAGAATACTCCAGTCACCGACGCCGGCAATCCAGCATCCCAGGGCTACCAGAAAAAGACTCAAGCCCCTGGAGCTGCCAGAAGGAAGCGTCAACTCACTGGGCCTGAGCTTCTCTAACCCCACACTGAACAAGCTATCAATGACTTCAATAGTGCCAAGAAAGAAACCAAAGAAAGAGGTTAAAATCGCCACAAAGGCGATAACAGGTGCCAGACTCGAGAAAATAAAGTTGCCAGGTTGATTAGCCAGGATGGAGAGAGTCGGGAGATTTTGAGCTTTCGCAAGCTCTATCTGTTCTGGCGTCAGAGCCAATATACATGAAAGTACAAAAAATAATGTAATAAGCAGTAAAAGCAGAGAACTTTTGAAGTGAATCTGGTCGGTCTTGGCGATGCACTGGTGAAGCTCAGGGATTTGACGCCGGTATGATTGAGCAAAGGATGAACAAACAGGTGCATGATAGAAAGAAAACACCAGCACAGGCAAAGTCAGAAGAAAGGTTGTTACGATGTCCGTCATAGGTACTTCCTGTCGGAGAAAATCCATTCGCCACTGAGGGATCAAATACAAACCTATACACAACAATGTGAGTGCCAGAGGAAACACCAGACTGCTGATAAGTGTCAAAAGCTTCTGCTCTGAACCACAAAAAAGGGAAATCATGCCAACGACCAGCAAAAACACGAGCAAAGGTCTGTTTACTTCACCCGCCCATTCAAGCTGATTGATCAGAAAGCTCTCGGTAACGTTTGAAATGCCAATCGTGTAGAGCAGTAAAACAGGAAACATCGACAAAAAGCAGATCAGCATCAACCACTGGCCGACTTTATTGCCAAATCTCTCTCTTACAACACTGCTGATATCACTATCAGGTTTTCGGGAAGACAAAAAGAATCGGGTTAACCCTCTATGGGTAAGAAATATCATGGGGCCACTGACCAGAGCCATGAACAGAAGAGGCCATATACCACCACTGCCTGCCGCTATGGGAAGGTAAAGAAGCCCTGCACCAATACCTGTACCTACGTGACTGAACATCCAGCCTGTATCCCTGGCAGTCCATTCTGATTTGGAGTATTTTCCGATAGAACGTTTGACTTCAACACCCTGATTTGACATAGACCCTCGAACAGCAGAACAGCAATGCTTATGCAGTATAGACAGTGGAAAGACGGTTCGAGTTCCCCTGTCATTGTCAGCTGGGTCAATTCAGGAAAGGCTTCACTTGCCTGACTGAGTTTCAAGTTTCAAAAAAAACCGGACACAAGGTCCGGTTTTTCTTTGAAAGAGTAAAACTTACTCTTCAGTAGCTTCCGCTTCAGCCACTGGACGATCCAGCAACTCAACAATAGCCATAGGCGCATTGTCACCCTTACGGAATCCGCACTTCAGGATACGGATATAACCGCCCGGGCGCTCTTTGAAACGAGGGCCCAGTTCGGAGAACAGCTTACCAACAGTCTCTTTGTTACGGAGACGATCAAACGCCAGACGACGGTTGGCTACGCTGTCTTCCTTGGCCAGGGTGATCAGCGGTTCAGCAACACGGCGCAGCTCTTTAGCTTTCGGCAGTGTCGTTTTGATTACTTCATGCTCTACCAGGGAAGCAGTCATGTTCTTGAACATCGCCTTGCGATGTGAACTGTTCCGGTTGAGCTTGCGGCCACTCTTACGATGACGCATGGCACAAACTTCCTCATTCTACCATCTGCCCTGCACCCACTCTGTTGGAGTGAGTGAAAAAGCCAATGGCTGCTTAAGCAGAAATCTTGTCGTCGCCCTTCAGGCTGGCCGGTGGCCAGTTGTCGAGACGCATACCCAGGCTCAGACCACGGGAGGCCAGAACGTCCTTGATCTCGGTCAGGGACTTCTTACCCAGGTTCGGGGTCTTGAGCAGTTCAACCCCCGTGCGCTGAATCAGGT
>NZ_JAHHPS010000342.1:0-3045 GCF_024606275.1 Endozoicomonas sp. SESOKO4
ACCGTCGAACGCATTTCGCCCCGATCAACAATCATATCGATTGCCCCATGCTCCAGCAGAAACTCACTACGCTGAAAACCTTCAGGCAACTTTTCACGAACCGTCTGCTCGATAACGCGCGGACCCGCAAACCCGATTAACGCACCGGGCTCGGCAATATTCACATCACCCAACATTGCCAAAGAGGCAGATACACCTCCATAAACGGGATCTGTGAGCACAGAGAAATAAGGTACTCCCTGTTGTTTCATTCGCTCTAATGCCGCACTGGTTTTTGCCATCTGCATCAGGGAAAACAAAGCCTCCTGCATGCGGGCACCACCACTGGCTGAAAAACAAACAAAAGGAACCTTGAGTTCCAGACTCAGCTCTGCGGCACGGGCAAACTTCTCGCCAACAACAGAACCCATTGATCCACCCATAAAGCTGAATTCAAAAGCCACAGCAACCACAGGCAGACCATCCAGCTGGCCTTTCATAGCGACCAGAGCATCTTTTTCACCCGTCTGCTTTTGAGCAGATGCCAGACGGTCCTTGTATTTCTTTGAATCCCGGAACTTGAGCTTATCGACAGGCTCTATCTCAGAGAACAATTCTTCAGTAGTGCTTTTGTCCAGAAAGTACTCCAGACGCTTTCGGGCACCGATACGCATGTGGTGACTGCATTTTGGACAAACGTACAGATTTCTCTCAAGCTCTGGGCGATACAGAACCGACTCACACTTAACACACTTGCGCCATAATCCTTCTGGCACATTACTGCTCTTCTGCTGACTTGTAGAACGTGACAGCGAAGGTATCAATTTATCGACTAGCCAGTTACTCATTCACGCTACCTGTCTATTGGCAAGATTGAAAATAGAGAGCGCCTGAATGTTCAGGGCACTCCCTATTGTCTATCGCCTTAATTCATCGGGTTAACCTTTATCCATTGCCTGACGCATTGCTTGTAGATGACCAGAGACCCGGTCGATAGCACCTTCGCCCTGGCGTTGGTAATTGGCCAGCTCGGATACCAACAGGGACCCTACTACCACACCATCTGCAACCGAAGAAATGGCTGCTGCAGACTCACCATCACGAATACCAAAACCGACACCAACAGGCAGGTCGGTAAACCCTTTGATGTGAGCCACTCTGGACTGAACACTGCCGAGATCCAGCTTGTTTGAGCCTGTCACTCCCTTCACTGAAACGTAATATACGAACCCTGAAGCAACAGAGCAGATCTTTTGAATGCGCTCATCGGTGGTAGTGGGCGTAATCAGGTTGATCATATCAATCTGCCTGGGCTTTAAATGCTCAACCAGACCGCCAGCAAACTCCGCGGGCAAATCAACAATCAGTACACCATCGACACCGGCTTCAGCGGCCCGCGCAGCAAACACCCCATAACCCATAACTTCTACCGGGTTAAGGTAGCCCATCAGGACAATCGGGGTCGTATTATCGTTTTCCCTGAAGCGAGTTACCATTGAAAAAACGTCATTCAATGTAACACCTTGTGATAATGCGCGCTCATGAGCCTCTGCAATCACCGGTCCGTCAGCCATGGGATCTGAAAATGGGAAACCCAGTTCGATCAGGTTAGCACCACTGGCTACCATCTTGTGCATGATGTCTACGGTCTTATCCGCCGGATCACCCGCCGTCATGTAGGGCATCAAAGCCTTACGACCTTCCGAAGACAATCGCTCAAAGCATGGTTTAATTCTCATTATGATTTCTCCCTCAATGCTTAGAACGAAAGTCCATCAATTTCAGCCACAGTATGAATATCCTTGTCGCCCCGACCAGACAGGTTGACAAGAATAATCTGATCTTTCTCCATGGTTGGAGCCAGCTTCTCAGCAAAAGCGAGGGCGTGAGAACTCTCAAGAGCCGGCATAATACCTTCCATACGTGTCAGGCTTCTGAATGCAGCCAAAGCCTCATCATCTGTTACGCAGGGATATTCAGCACGACCCACAGATCTGAGATGACTGTGCTCGGGGCCTACTCCCGGGTAATCCAAACCAGCCGATACTGAATAGCTTTCAGTTATCTGACCATCGTCGTCACACATCAGGAAACTGCGCTGCCCCTGGAAAACGCCCTGCCTCTCTCCAGACATTCTTGCAGCATGCTCTCCAGACTCAACACCGTGACCACCGGCTTCAACACCGTAGATTTTGACGTCTTCATCCTGCAGGAATTCGTAGAACAATCCCATAGCGTTGGAGCCACCACCCACACAGGCCACCAGAGCGTCGGGCAGACGCCGGGTCATTTCCAGACATTGCCTGCGAGCTTCACGCCCAATAACACTCTGAAAATTACGCACCATTTCCGGATACGGATGAGGACCACAAACCGTTCCCAGAATATAAAAGGTTTCTTCCGGACGGGTTACCCAGTCACGGAGTGCTTCGTTGATAGCATCTTTCAGTGTTTGAGAGCCACTCTCTACCGGCACAACTGTGGCCCCAAGCAGCTTCATTCGGTAAACATTCAACGCCTGACGTTTAACGTCTTTGGCCCCCATGTAAACGATACATTCCAGACCCAGTCTCGCAGCAACCGTGGCGGTAGCGACACCATGCTGACCAGCACCGGTTTCGGCAATGATCCTCTTTTTACCCATATGTTTGGCCAGCAGGGCCTGACCAATCGCATGATTGATCTTGTGGGCACCAGTGTGATTCAGATCTTCACGCTTCAGGTAGATTTGCGCACCACCCAAACTTTCAGACCAGCGCTCAGCATGATAGAGCGGTGATGGCCTGCCTACGTAATGAGCCAGATCACGGTCAAAATCAGCCTGAAAATCGGGGTCATTCCAAAGCTTCTTGTAGGTCAATTCCAGCTCTTCAAGAACACACATGAGTGTTTCTGCGACATAGCGTCCACCAAAACGACCAAAATGACCGGATTCATCCGGCAGCTCGTGCAACTTTTTATAATCCAGAGTCTTATAATCTACAGTCATTGTTTTACCGCCTCGACAAAGGCTTTCATCTTTTCGGGGTCTTTGCCCCTGTCATTCTCTACACCACTGCTGACATC
>NZ_JAHHPS010000343.1:0-10360 GCF_024606275.1 Endozoicomonas sp. SESOKO4
ACGCAAAGCCCCATCGGCCAAAGATGTTGAACGCTCACTTTCCTACAACTTGTTCAACCCATTCCCTGAGCTTTCCCTGCAAAAGGCAAACAGCATTACTACCGACGACTTGATGCCTGTTTTTCAGCGCATACTAAAACGTGGAGTAACCACAGGTTTTAACCGATTCAGAAGCTATCTATTAGCTGCTTATAACCTTGGCTTGAAAGCAGATTATGACCCAAGGCAGCAACTGGAAACAGGTAAGCGTTTTGGAATTCAGTTCAACCCGGTTGTCCCAATCCCCAAGTATGCTGACTATGAGCGAGTTCGGGAAAGAGTCCTTTCGAATGACGAAATACAACAGTTCTGGAATAACGTGGAAAAAGGAACTCCTGATTGGAGCCCTCTTTATGGGTTACTGGCGAGATTCTGTCTTGCCTGTTATGGCAACCGACCTGAGCAGTTGAATCATATCCGTTGGAGCGATATCGACTTTAACCAGCGAACGCTAGTTTCACGGACACCAAAGGAAAAAATGCTATCCCGAAAAAACGGGTCATTCCTCTTACCAAAAGGGCGCTGGATATACTGGAACAAGCCTCTGTATACAGAGAACCTCAACCAGAACGATTCACAGCCAAAGATTTGCGCCAGACAGCTACCCGCCTGTTTGCAGATAGCAGAGTACTGAAGGAGCATCGCTACCTGTTACAGAGCCGCGAGGATGGCAGAGTGGAGTCCAGGCATTACGACCACGATGACCGCTTGCCTGAAAAGCGTGACGTTGCAAAAGTGTACGATGACTATCTGGGGAGAATCATTGATGGCACTGTGGAAAAGCCCGAAAAAAGGGTGATTGATATCGACCATTACAGGCAGAAGGCAAGCGGAACCGTCTAATACAACGGGTTTGGCCCCCCCTGACACAGAGGTCAGTGAATCGATCCGGAAATTGTCTGAAATTCCTGGCTGTTAAACAGGTTTCTGGTTTGGCTGGAACAGGCTTTGAGCTCACACATCAGCTGATAGTAAAGGGGCGCTTCCTGGTTGACCCGAGCAACAGTCAAAGACAGTTCTGAGTGCCTGTCTGCTGCTAGATCGGCCAAACCGTGGGCCAGAAACCTTGGGCAAAAGCCGATAATTTCCGGCGTTCCCGTTGTTCTGATGGCCAGGGCGAGGGGGGCAGTCTCATTCTGGAAATCATTCATTAACAGCAGCTTGTCACCTTCTTTCAATGCCTTGATTCGCTGCCTGGCTGATTCAGATACATAACGAACACCATGAACAAAGAAATCCAGCTCGATAGCACTCTTCCCGGTCAGGTCCAGTTCCGGGAAAATTTGCGGGTTGTCCGTGCTTTTTACGCTGCCAGTTCTGGCCAGTACCTGTAGCGGACTAAGTTCTTCTTCAGAGAGTCCTAGTCAGGACATCAGCATTTTGTATTCCGGCCTGCGCGGATTCAGCAGCCTGTTGGCGAATAATGGGAAGAGTTTGTCCGACTTATAAGTAACGTCAAGCTGTTCCATCCCGGAAAAGGGGATGAAGGATTCGTTCCTGGCCCCCAGGGTGTAATCAAAGATAAACAGTTCCTGGTCCTGGGACAACTTGCCTACTGTGTGCCAGTTTCTTTCTTTCGGGTCTTGCCAGGCTAAAAAGACACTATTCATTGAACGAGTCATTTCAGAGCACATAACAGGTTCCTTTTACCAGCCCAAGATGCTGTCTGTCTACTGGCAACTTGGCAGCGACAAGCAAGGTGAGCATAAACTACTCTGAAAATTCGTCGCTATTATTTGTGGTACTTAGTGCTATACTTGTCCAAGGTTGAGTAAGGTTGACTATGCGGGTATTTAAAAACAAAGCGTTCAGTAAATGGGCTTTCAAAGAAGGATTAAGTGATGATGCCCTGCTAGCCGCAGTCAGCGAAATAGAGAATGGGCTGGTTGACGCAGATCTGGGAGGGCAGGTTCTCAAGAAGCGTGTAGCCATAGCAGGCAGGGGCAAAAGGGCTGGACTGAGGACAATTCTGGCGTACCAGTTTAAAGACAAAGCTTTCTTTGTCTACGGTTTTGCCAAAAATGCTCAGGCCAACATTGACGCAAGAGAGCTGAAGGCGCTCAGAGCCTATGCCAGAACCCTGTTGAGTTACGATGACCATGATCTGGATAAAGCGGTAACGGCGGGAATACTACTGGAGATCAGAAATAATGGATAAATCTATTTTAGATGCAGTGCATGATGGCGCTAAAGACCTCCATGAAGCGGGCTTGATGGACGACACTACCCTACGGGAGTTTGACGCCCTGTGCCTGCCTCCTGTTAAGCAGTACAGCGCCGAGCAAATCAAGGGAATCCGTACCAAGGTAAAAGCCAGTCAGGCCGTATTTGCTGCTTATTTGAACATCAGCAAGTCCACGGTGCAGAAGTGGGAACAGGGGGCCAAAAAGCCGAATGGCCCCTCTCTGAAGTTGTTAAATCTGATCGAGCAGAAAGGATTGGAAGTGCTGGTCTGATCTTCCTAATCCGTCATGGCTGGATACCGTTACGACAGAAGTGGCGGGGGCTTATTTTACGGTGACCTGGCCGTTCATCTGCATGGGGAGGAGCCAGTCTCGGAGTTTTGCCAATTGCTGACTTTCTTGCTCCAGCATATCCTGCCTCTTGAAAATACTCTCAACTTGCCTGGTATATTTGTCAGTGATATGTTCTGATGGCAGGCGAACTTTTACTGTCTTCAGCACAGTTCCGGAAATTTCTTTGAAAGTTGATCCTGAAGAATATTGAATAATGGCTTTTAAGCAGTTTTGGACTGCATAGAAAATAAATTCGGAAGAGTAACCCTTGGATGGCATAAGTGACTTGAAGCCTTGATTGGTTGTTACTTCATTTCTGGCGATAGCCATATAGCCTATTGGTGCTCTTGAGCTCAAAAGAACAGTACCCTTGGGATATTTTTTCAAAGAAGCAGATTTGATTCCATCACTGCTTACATCGACAGCACCACGAGAGATAAACTTGCACTCAGTGTTGTTGGACAGGTCATTTGGTGTAATCCATGGCGTACCTGACTGACAGAAATTCTCTGCCGCTTTGGTTGATGGTGTACTGCCACCAACAATCTGACCGAGCTTGTCCATTGTGCCATCACCCCACCCCACCGGAATCTCCCGCTTCAGCACCGATCTTTTTAGTTTACTATTTTTAATCTTGTAGGTGTCATGCCATTTTTTGATGGTATTTTCTTTATCTTTCATATCGAGTAAGTCAGCAACTTCCAGATGTATGTCAATAACCTTACTTTCACTGGTTGCTTTTATAACATCTACCAATGCTGCCACTCCAGAACGGAAAGCTTTTTGCCTATTCATTGTATTGCGAGCTGACGCGATTGGTTTGCTGCGTCCTTTGGTGCCTCTAATGTAAAGGGCATCCATAGGGTCGGCTCCATCCATGGCAATTTGCTCAATAGAGCGACCAAGATACTTAGCTGACTCAAGGGTCACTTCAACGGATTTATGATCAGCCCGACACGACAGTTGCTTAGAGAAAGCATCTTTATTTTCCGAAGCAAATTTTATCAGTTCAGCCAAAGATGATACTGATAGCTCCAGTGCTTTATACCCATCTGTAACACAGTCTCTCTGCTCGGCTGATCTCATTAGTTCTCGGTAATACAATGTTTCTGAAGATGTAATGAGTCTGAGCGCTTCCTCTTCTGTCATTAGTGTGTGATCTGCTCCCTCAAAGATGAGGCGCAAGTATTTTTCTAGATTGTTATGCAGCGATTCTTCTTCAATATAAGGTACTTCCTCGGGTTGGAAGGTGGCTATTTTTTTGTTTTGTTTGCTGTCCATCTGCTTACCTTTTTCCATGCATCGGTTTATGCCAGGCAACATTCCTTGTTATAGGTTGTCATATGTAACCATATGCCTCTATTTCATACCAATATATGCTGAAGTGAGAAGGATATACATGTATGGAAATATATTGAAAATAAAGTGGGGACTAGAGTGGGGACCAAAACTGAAAAAGTGAGCAGATACAAAAAAGCCCCAGACTATGCTGAGGCTTTTAAGTGCCTGATTCTACAGGGCTTTGTATGGTGCCGGCACCAAGAGTCGAACTCGGGACCCACTGATTACAAGTCAGTTGCTCTACCAACTGAGCTATACCGGCAAAGAACGAGGAGCATGATATGTATGAGGGGGTTCTTTGTCAATATCATCCGATACAAAAAACAGACCTTGTGGTCTGCTTTTTGTACGATCATTGTGAATTCTTTTCCTGCTGTGTTTTCCAGAGCTTCCTGCCCTGAAATAAGCATCCTGCTGTTTTGGTCCTGCCTGACCCGTTCAGGCGTCCTGCCCGGTTTGCATCCTGCCTCAATTCACTTCCTGCAACCGGTCTTCCTGACTTCAAAGCTTTCTGCTTTGTCCGCTCCCTGCGGTGTTCGGGTCTTCCTGATATTAACTTCGTCAGCTTAAGTCTTCCTGACTTTGTGAACGTCCTGTTCCCAGCTGACGATTCCTATTATCCATGGCTAAGTATTTTCCGAAACCGGAGGTTTTCCTTTCCCTGTGTGAGACATTGACCATAGTACCATTAGGTTCGTCACCGCTGGCTGGCAGCCAGAAGCCCGCCGCAGGTTATAAACATTGAGCCTAATAATCGGTTTTGCAGCTTCCCATACTTTTTCAGAATCGGCATCAGTTTCAGGGCGAAGCTGGCGTAACCCACCATAACCAGGCTATCAACTATAACCATAGTGATTCCCATAATGAGGTACTGGGGCCAGAGAGTCAGGGTAGGATCTATGAACTGTGGCAGGAAAGCAGCCTGAAAAACAATGGCCTTGGGGTTCGTCAGATTGACCAGAATGGCGCTGGCAAAAGATTTTCTCTGACTGATAGGGTTTTGGTTCTCGACGGAAAACTCATTCGGTGCTTCACGCCATTTCATGATGCCCAGAAAGATCAGGTAAATAGCGCCTGTCCATTTGATCAGGGTGAAGAGTGTCTCCGAGGCTGCAAGGATGGCCCCGAGACCGGCAGCGACGACAATCAAAAATATAATCAGGGCGGCCTGAAGCCCCATGATGGATGGCAGGGTTCTGATCAACCCTGAGCGAATGGCGGTGGCCATGGTATTAACCGCACCGGCACCCGGCGTCACGCTGATAATGATGGTTGCGGCCAGAAAAGCCAGCCAGATATTAAGTTCCATTGAAGATTCCGGATTAGAAAACCAAGTCTTTTAAGTTTTGATCAGACTGTTTTTTAATCGATGAATCGAGTGTGTGCAACAGAAATTAAAAGAAGAGAAAATTTTTGGGCATTTTTTACGAGTCCATTTATTCCTGACAGGGGCGGTGAAAGGCGGGTAAAAGCAGCCGCGTTTTCTTCCACGAGTAGGTCCATCCAGCTGAAGCTGGCTTTCAGTTCTTTGCTCTGAAACTGTCGAAAGGCGGCTTCGGGCTTGGGCGTGAAGTTGTTACTGAGTTCGAAGAAGTTGTAGATGTCGATTGGCATATAAAAGCTCCTGTGATGTTAGGAGCTTGATTGTTTTGATAGGGTTTAATCATTCAGGAATGTTCCGTTATGACCGGAAGTGCTGACGAACCATTTTGTTTCCGATCATATTGGTCAGGATGCTGTAGTTTTTATCCTCGTGACGGATACGCCCAGCAACAATAGCCGGGTTAATCTTTAGCTCTCTTGCTAACGATTTGCAATCACGTTCGCTTTTACTTTGACGCACCTTGGCTTTAGACCAAATGCTCTTTTCAATTAAAGCCTCAGCTGCAGCGCTGTCTGCCTCATGTTCACAATCGTCCTTTTCAGCTGAGTCAGTATCATCAAAAAATGCAGTTGTGTCAGACTTTAAATGCAGTGCGACGTGAGCAAGTTCATGCATCAACGTAAACCAGAAGTTATCCAAGCGATCATACCGCAGAGTCATTCCGATGACGGGATAATCTGATTTACTCATCATAGCTGCACCATCAAGATAAGTTTTACCAAAGTGAGGTTCGATAACTAACTTGACCCCCAGATGTGATAAGAATTCCTGAGCAAGTTTTGGCCCTTGAGCTGACCAACTCAGTCTTGCAAGCTCTTTCATCACTTCTGGTGTAATACTGCCAGGAATGTAAGGGCTGTCAGTTTTCGTTTTTTCTGCCTCTTGTAAAACTTTCACTTGCCAGGCAAGCAAGGCGAACTGATCAACCTCTTTGTCTGAAACATAGTGAGCAGATGTCCGGCAAAGAGCAGGTTCAATATAGCTGGAGTCCACACTCCCTAAAAAACGGCGCAGGTGCTCTTCTGCATAGGTTTTTAATTCATTAATCGAGCCAGAAAAGCCCGGAAAGCAGCCTCTTTTCTTCATCTCTGCCAGTGGGAAATTTTCCCAAATGATGCCATTTGATTCAGGTAAAGAGGCACCTCGCTCCTTAATCAGAACATCCGCAGGTATGCCGAGCCCACTGTGCAGTTTGCGAATCATTGTAAGACTCAGATCACGGTTTCCATTCAGTATCTCGGACACCTTACTGGCAGAACCAAAATAAAGCTTCATATCACTTCGGGCCAGACCCTCTTGCTCCATACGAAACTTAATGGCTTCAATAGGGTCTGGCAGGTTTGCAGGAAACTTTTCTGTTTCGTATTTCTCAATAAGGAGGGCCAATACTTCCAGTTCGTTATCTTCTTTTGATCCTTCTTCCGGACAGCTATCCATTAGGAACATCAGGCGCTCCATGGCATCCGCATGATCTTTTTCTGTCTTAATGACTTTGATCTCAGACATCATTCACCTCCTGAAGTTTTGTTTATTATAATCTGCATGAGTGCCGACCCACTCGATTGCAACGCATTGGCGTTAGGGAAGTTCCATTCTGTGAGCCATTTGATGACTTGCTGGTTAAGGCTCTCACACACCAGGTCTGCATCACTTTTGATAACAGAGCGAGCCACTTCTTGATGGACTTCGGCTTGGCTGTGACTGCTGCCGTCGTCAGTGGTCATTGTCTGGCTGAGAATCACCTTGCTGATGGCTTTGTCCATACGCTGGCACAGCACGTCATAGTCTGCGGTCCCGGATCGAGCCGCCTCGATCAGCTCGATAACGTATAAGCTTTGGCCATGCGTATGCCATGGTCGGCCTTTGCGATTTCTCCAAGAGTTGCTTTCCCTGCCATGACAGTATCCTACTTGGTACGGCTGTTAGTGATATTATATTGCGTGTGCTGTATATCCCCATGTTATGTTGCAGCAAGCAGGATCATCACAAATCTCAGGGAACGGTTTTTAATACCCTGAACTCTCTGCCGTTGAGATCCTGAGCGTGTTTCTTGAACTTCCGTTCTACTTTAGTCAGCTCTTGGTCGAAATAGGCCGCCAGATCCAAGTCAAGATTAACACTGGTTTGAACCATGGCATCCGGGAAGAAATCTCTGACCGATGCCCGGTTACTTTTATATCGAAGGTTGTACTTGTTGAGATCAGGCAAGTTGTATTGGCTGGCGGTATTTTTGACATGAGCCTTGAGTCCACCGGAGTATTTTACCAGCCGGTTTCTTCTGCGCAGGAGGTTTCTGGTAGCACGCATGGTTTCAGGAAATTCATAGGCTATGGGAAAATTGCCTCCCCGCAAGAGTTTGGCAATCTTGTAGGAATCAATTTTATCATTCTTTGCTTTTCCGCCGTGAATCGCTTTCATATAGAGGGCATGACCCAGAACAAAATCAATGCCCTGATGACGACACCAGGTAGAGAGCCGATACCAGCAATGCATGCATTCAACGCCCACGACAATATTGTTCTGACAGGGTTCGATAAAAGCCTGAAGAGCCGATGGATCAGCCGCTATTTTCTGATGAACCAACGTGTCGCCTTGCTGGTCAAGAATACAAACGAAGAGCATTCGGGCATAGAGATCAATACCACAGTAATGAGGATGCAAGTTGGTGTAGAATCTCATTGGGTCTTCTCCTTTTTGGTTTCGTTGCCTACCGGCTTACTCAGTAAGCTGGGGAGAAGGCTCATTAAGTATCAAATGCTTCCAGTTCGTTCCGGGTCTTCGCCCCTCCATCCGACGTGCCTGGTGGCTCGATTTAAGCAGGCGGCATTCTGTAAATAAAACTAGCTGTCGTTGTCTCTATGGCTCTGTCTGAGCCTTGTTCCTGTCTCTGTTGCTGTCTCTGTCTCTGTTGCTGTCTGAGTCTCTGTTGCTGTCTGAGTCTCTGTTGCTGTCTGAGTCTCTGTCTCTATTGCTGTCTGAGTCTCTGTCTTTGCCTCGCTTGCTTTATCCATGAGCGTTTGAAAAACTTCTACTGATTTCCACCGATCTGCTTCGCTTAACTCTGAAAAACGCTGAAAGAACAAATCAGTTAACGTTCTGTATAAACTTCTATCAGTATCATTTTTTGGTGGGTAATCGAGTTGTGATTTTACAAATGGAGCTGCACACGCCAGAAGTTCAGGATCCGCCGGCTCGTTTTGTAGTTTGGCTATCATTCTTGCCTGAAACTCTGGTCTGGAAAGTGCCTGTGAAAGAGGTTCTTGCTCAAAACAAATTCTATGATCTCCTGAACTTGCACCATGGTGTACTCGGGATCGCTGCTTGCAAACCGGGCATAATAGATCACGATTTGATCGTAATGTATCTAAACATCCCTCATGAAAATTATGTCCGCAGCAAAGGGCAGTACTTTGCTGACAGCTGTTAATTTCAAGTTGACAAATTGTACATATGTCAGCGTATCCTGTGCCGATTGTTAAACTTAAGTTGAAAACTAAAAAAATAAACAAGCGCATATACAGCTACACCATTTTGATTTTAATCAAGAGAACAAGCATTAAAAAATTTCCCAAGGAATGCATCTACTTCGCAGTCCCTGAGTTTGTGACTAAGTGCCGCTTTGAGATTTGTACTTTATGTACAGAGGGCAGTGTCATGTTCGTACAGATCGGACTTCATCTTAGTCCATCAGTTCACAACCTTCATGACAAATGCTGAATCTTACGCCACTTCG
This sequence comes from Endozoicomonas sp. SESOKO4, assembly GCF_024606275.1. Classification (NCBI taxonomy): domain Bacteria; kingdom Pseudomonadati; phylum Pseudomonadota; class Gammaproteobacteria; order Oceanospirillales; family Endozoicomonadaceae; genus Endozoicomonas; species Endozoicomonas sp. SESOKO4. Next base: position 9,014 of record NZ_JAHHPS010000343.1, read on the forward strand.
GATAGGGCATCCCCTTAATGTTCTCACCACGTTCCAGAAAAGCCAGAGCCTCCAGAGCTTCGTACTTCTCTTTGAACTTCCCAATGGTGCAGTACCAGGCTCTGAAGTTCATGTCCCTTATCATGAATGCTGAGTCCAGATCCGTGGCCTCTATCAATTCATCAAATGTCATTCTGGTTCAAAAGTCAGGCAGAAATCATCAACATCACAGAATACACTGGTTGTAGACATGGGAGCCTCTGGTTAGCTATCTGAGAGCTTTAACCGAAAGGTAGTTAAATTACAGGGGCTTGATTGTCTTTTTTTTGCATCGAACTCACGTTGGTTACCCAGTAATAGCTGCGTCATGCTGCTCAATAGGAAGGTCAAAGAAGGCTATTTTTTTAAGCGATTATTTTGAAAAAATATTTTGCTTCTGATTTGAGATGCTTTTTCTGGCGGGCTTGTGTTTTCGGAGTAAGTATAAAAGGGTTGAGGCCTATAATAGGGCGGGTCTATATTTTTTAACAGCAATGACCCCCATCCTGATGTGGCTATCAGCCGATGACTACAAACAGGCGGTCTATGGCTGTGTCAGCTGATTTTGTGATAGTCTCGATTGTCTACTATGCTCAACGCTCACGCAACAAACGGTAAAGGTAAATGTATGAGCCTTGAGGCAAGAGTTGAGAAACTTGAGGAGCAACATAGACAGATGGACGCTAACATGCACAGTCTGGCGAGGGTTTGCGCAGACACACAAAACATCACACTGACTAACCAGCGTGATATTGCAGACTTAAAGTCAGATATTGCTGGGGTCAGATCTGAGGTTATCAGGGTTAAATCTGATCTTGCGGCGTTGACACAGGCGACACTTGCAGGTTTCAAGAGGGTTGATGAACGTTTTGAAGAACATGATAAGCGCTTTGACGAACACGATAAGCGCTTTGACAAGGTTGATAAACGCTTTGACGAGCACGATAAACGCTTTGACGAGCACGATAAGCGCTTTGACAAGATTGATAAACGCTTTGACGAACACGATAAGCGCTTTGACAAGATTGAAGATACACTCGTCATCATCGTGAACCATCTCAAAAAATAACCACGTCACCTAATAATAAAATCCAGTGGATTGTCTATGGCAGCCGCTGATTTGCGCGTTTCTTTTCTGGGGGGACTGGTCTTGCGGGCGAAGAGCGTTTGCCTTTGCCGGGGTTCGAGATAACAAAAAGGAAGAGAGATTAAAGATAATACCACCGGGCAACTGTCCGGCTTTCTTACTACGAATCACATGACAAAATTTTGAGGATTGGTGCCCAGGAGAAGACTCGAACTTCCACGCCCTTTCGGACACTAGCACCT
>NZ_JAHHPS010000344.1:0-22278 GCF_024606275.1 Endozoicomonas sp. SESOKO4
AACTCGCGACCCCAACCTTGGCAAGGTTGTGCTCTACCAACTGAGCTATTCCCGCGGTGAAGATAATTTAGGACTTCTTCAAAGTCCGAAGCGGAAAGCGAGACTCACTCTTTAACATTGAGATGCCCCCAACCCTGTTCAGGCTCTGTTCTGCTAACTGAGCTATACCGGCCCGGCATCCATGTTCGTCAGTGCATGAAGCCCGAGAGCTTCGCGTCCGTCGAAGATGTTGCGTAGTTTAAGAATATTTCGTCTGCTGTCAATAGATTAGAGTAATGAATTAGCTTTCAGCCTTAGAGAATGGTGTCAGATCAGGCCATGCGGCTCGAAGGTACACATACATAGACCACAGTGTCAGGATGGCAGAGATGTAAAGCATTGCCAGACCAAGATACCCGATCATGGATTCCAGAGGCACAGGGGCAAAGAGTAACAGGGTAATGGCCATCATTTGTCCGGCCGTTTTTAGTTTGCCGATCATATTCACCGCTACACTGGTTCGCTTACCTATCTCAGCCATCCATTCACGCAGGGCAGAAATAACAATTTCCCGGCCAATAATGATCGTAGCGGGTATGGTCATCCAGGCTGCCCTGAACTCTTCGACCAACAGGCATAATGCTGTTGCTACCATGATTTTGTCTGCCACCGGATCAAAAAAAGCACCGAAGGGGGTGGTCTGGTTCCAGCGTCTGGCCAAATAACCATCAAACCAGTCAGTCGCAGCAGCGACTGCAAAGATGGCAGCGCAGAGAGTGTAACGCATTTCAATGGGCAGGTAGAAAATCAAGACCAGAAAAGGAACCAGAACAATGCGAAGCATCGTTAGAATATTCGGAATATTCATAGCAACAGATAAATAACCATGATGTGTAACTTTGCTGAGGTCTTTCTACCAGAGTACTCATGCAACCCAAAGTTCTGGTGCAGACAGACCTACAGACCGTCGTTGAAAATATTTACAATCCCATAAGTTACACAGTCGAGAGAAATAGTACAAACCCGAATCTACGATCCATGCAAATGAGCATGTATCTGTTCTGCCAGCTTCTGGCTGATACCCTCGACTTTTGCCAGCTCATCTAACGACGCGTTCATTACGCCATGACGCCCCCCAAAGAACTTGAGCAATGCCGAGCGACGCCTGGCTCCAACTCCCGGAATATCTTCCAGAGTTGATCGTTTTCTGGCAACACTGCGCTTTTGTCGGTGGCCGGTAATGGCAAACCTGTGCGCTTCGTCCCGTATATGTTGAATCAGCAGCAGAGCGCCATCTTTTTCCAATGCGGGCAGCTCCTTGCCCTTATAAATCAGTGTCTCAAGACCTGGTTTTCTGGAAACCCCTTTGGCGACACCCAATAAAGGAATATGCTGGAGAGATAACTCGTACATGACGTCCTCTGCCATGCTCAACTGCCCCTTACCGCCATCAATCAATATCAGATCCGGTGTATTCTCAGGCTGCCCGGTCAGGCTTTTATAACGCTTATGCAAGGCTTTCTTCATGGCGGCATAATCATCACCAGGCTCAATACCTGTTATGTTGAAACGCCGATACTGGCTTTTGTCGGGCCCTTCCTGATTAAACACAACACAGGAGGCAACCGTTGCCTCACCCATGGTATGACTGATATCAAAGCATTCAAACCGGGTTAACGGTTCTTTCAGCTTCAGCAGCCTACCCAATTGCTCTGTGCGCTTGCGTTGATGGGTTTTACCAGCCAACTCAGACTGAAGGCTCGTCTGTGCATTTTTATCTGCCAGCTTCAACCAATCCTGTCGTTCGCCCCTGACCCGATGCTTGATTTTGACACTTTTACCCGACAACTGACTGATTCCCTGTTCAAGTACCTCGTGATCTTCCACGACAATAGGCAGGATAATCTCGGAGGGAAAATTTCGACTATTGGCAAGCTTGATATAAAACTGGGCCAGAAATTCTGAAAGGTGATCTTCTGGCTGATGGTCCAGCCTGAAATTCGGAAAATAGCTCTTGTGCCCCAATAACTGACCATTACGAACAAACAGCACCGCAAAGCAGACCTTACCCATTTGGTTGCAGTAACCGACTATGTCCGCATCACCGGTACTGCGATTGACCGACTGTTGTTCCTGAACTTGCCTGAGCTGGCTGATCTGATCCCTGATTTCAGCGGCTTCTTCAAACCTCAGTGCTTCGGACTCGCTCTCCATTCTTTTGATCAGTTTACGGATGAGCTGCTGACTCTTTCCTTCCAGAAATTGGCGAGTATCCTGCACATCTTGCTGATATTCTTCCGAGCTGACCAGATTGACGCAGGGAGCCTTACAGCGTTGGATCTGATGCTGGAGACAGGGACGACTTCTATTACGGAAATAACTGTTCTCACATTGTCTGACCTTGAACACCTTTTGCAGCAGATTCAAACTTTCCCGCACGGCACCACCACTGGGATAAGGACCAAAAAACAAGCCTTTCTTGCTTTTACTTCGACCTCTCTGATAGACAATACGAGGATACTCATCTTCCACAGAGAGATAAATAAAGGGGTAGGACTTATCGTCCCTGAGAAGGATATTGTAGGGCGGTCTCCGGTCTTTGATGAGGTTTTGTTCCAGCAGCAAGGCCTCCAACTCGGAGTTGGTAATGGTTACCTCTATACTGTGGATCTTGCTCACCAGCGCCATGGTTTTGGTGGTCAGACCAGTAGGACGAAAGTAGCTGGACAGACGATTTTTAAGATTTTTTGCTTTCCCGATATAAAGGGTATTCCCAAGATTGTCCCGCATGTCGTAGACACCCGGCTGTCTGGGCGCCTGTTTTAGAAAAGCCTTGTGATCGAAACGTTCTTTTTCTTCACCTTTAGCCATTGAGCCTGTCATGGAATACAAATACTGTCGATTAATTTCGGACAGTATACTGACAAACAAGACCACAGACCTACAACTTCAGCTCATGACCTGTCGTTGATCAGACTGAAGCAGCATCCTGCCCTACTTCAATCAGCCGGTACCGAATCGCCAAATGTGTTAATTCCACATCACTGTTTATTTGCAGCTTCTCAAAAATACGGTAGCGGTAACTGTTCACCGTTTTAGTACTCAGACAGAGTTTGTCCGAAATGGCCTGCACCTTTTCACAACTGACTATCATCAGGCATATCTGCATTTCCCTACTGGACAGTTTTTCAAAGGGGGAACCTGAGGAAGGATGTAAGGACTTCAACGCCATTTGCTGAGCAATATCAGGACTGATGTAGCGTTTGCCAACGACCACCGCCCTGATGGTGGTAACCATCTCATCGATACTGATGCCTTTGGTGACGTACCCAGCTGCACCGGCTTCCATCAGTTTGGCAGGATACAGCTCATCATTGCAGACGGTGACAGCAATGACCTGAATCTCTGGGAATGACCGACTGATCTTACGTGTGGCCTCCAGACCACCAATCCCCGGCATTCGGACATCCATCAGTACCACCTGGGGCTTGAGGCTACGACACTTTTCAACGGCCTCTTCCCCGCTACTGGCCTCACCGACGATGACCAGTCCCTCTACATCGGAAAGCATGCGGGACAAGCCCGTTCTCACCAGATCATGATCGTCAGCAATCAGTACGCGAATCATGACATACTCCAACCTGCATCTTTATAGTTGTTATGTTCCTAATCCATCTCTCATTTCCCTGATGGTAAACCACTCCAATGTCACCACACTCAGAAAAAAGCCTGAGCACGAGTAATATCGTACAACAGGCTTATCCTACTACCAATATGTTTGGACTAGCAGAATACTACAGGCCAAAATTAGAGCTTGCTTTCCAGTTCCGGTACAGCTTCAAACAGATCCGCTACCAGACCATAGTCGGCTACCTGGAAGATAGGCGCTTCTTCGTCTTTGTTGATGGCAACAATGACCTTAGAGTCTTTCATACCTGCCAAATGCTGGATCGCACCGGAAATACCAATAGCAACGTACAGGTTAGGAGCAACAATTTTACCAGTCTGTCCAACCTGCATGTCATTAGGTACAAAACCTGCATCTACTGCTGCACGAGAAGCACCTACCGCAGCACCGAGTTTGTCAGCCAGTTTGTAAAGGATCTCGAAGTTTTCTCCGTTACCCATACCACGACCACCGGATACTACAATTTTTGCAGCACCCAGTTCTGGACGATCAGACTTCGCCATCTCTTCACTGACAAAGGAAGATATACCTGCGTCATGAGCGATGTCCAGCTGCTCAACAGGTGCACTACCACCATTAGCCGCCACGGGATCAAAACCAGTACCGCGAACGGTGACAACTTTCACAGACGCACTGCTTTGAACCGTTGCAATGGCATTACCGGCGTAGATCGGACGGGCAAAAGTGTCAGCACTGTCGACACGTATGATGTCAGAGATTTGCTCAACATCCAGCAAAGCAGCGACACGGGGCATATAGTTTTTGCCACTGGTGCTGGCAGCACTCAGAATATGGCCATAGCCTTTGCCCAGTTCAGCAACCAGCAGACTGACGTTTTCTGCCAACTGGTGCTCATAGGCGGCATTGTCCACAACCATAACCTTGCTGACACCTTCAACGGCTGATGCTGCTTCGGCAACAGAACCACAACCGGATCCAGCGACTAATACATGAACATCATCGCCTATTTGACGGGCAGCCGCTACCGTATTCAGAGTGGCCGCGCCCAGGGCTGCATTGTCATGCTCTGCAACTACGAGAATAGCCATTAGATTACCTTCGCTTCTGTTTTCAGTTTTTCGATCAGTTCATCAACGCTGCCCACACGGATGCCGGCACTGCGCTCCGCAGGTGGCTCAACTTTCAGAGTGTTCAGGGAAGAAGCCACCTCAACCCCCAGATCTGCAGGTGTTTTGACGTCGAGAGGTTTACGCTTGGCCTTCATGATATTGGGCAGAGAAGCATAACGAGGCTCATTCAAGCGCAGGTCTGTCGTCACGATAGCGGGCAGTGACAGGGAAACTGTCTGCAGACCACCGTCGACTTCGCGAGTGACAGAGGCTTTGCCATCTTCTATAGTCACTTCAGAAGCGAAAGTACCCTGAGGCAGACCCGATAATGCCGCCAACATCTGACCGGTTTGGTTGTTATCACTGTCGATGGACTGTTTACCCAGAATCACCAGATCTGGTTTTTCTTCATCAACAATGGCTTTGAGCAGTTTGGCAACAGACAGAGAACCGGGGTTTTCATCGGTTTCTACCTGAATACCGCGATCAGCACCCAGAGCAAGAGCGGTACGTATCTGCTCCTGACACTCTTTGGTCCCGAGTGAAACAACAACGATTTCAGTGGCAACACCCTTTTCCTTCAGTCTTACCGCTTCTTCAACAGCAATTTCACAGAAAGGATTGATGGCCATTTTGACGTTCGTGAGATCGACATCACTATGGTCCGCTTTTACACGAACCTTGACGTTATAGTCGATGACTCTCTTAACGGCTACAAGTATTTTCATGGGTTCGCAGCCTTCCTTATTTATACTATGACTGGATACTTGGTTGTGAGGCAGGGTATGAAATCTCCGAAAACATCGCGCGGAGCATCAATTGTTATCATTGTTTCACATCGCTGCTGTGTGGGCAGTCTAACAGCACGTCAATAAGGGTTCAAACCTATGTTCAAGATTGATGCAAATCCGACAGCTCTAATGAACTATGTGTCTGACCAGAGCCTTTTATTAGAACACCCAAACATTATGACATCTTCCACATGTAGTCAGAGACTCTTCACTGGCAGGATGGCAAATGGCACTCTGCCAGCCGAGCGAGCCCTGACACAGCGAACACTGGTTATTTGTGTTAGAGCCAGTATAATGCAGAAAAAAATTCAAACAACTGTTTGATTTTCATGCCAGGAGATTTTTCTGACTATGACAGCCCGGAAAGGTTAACCGGAAAGTTGGAGTGTCATCAGACACAAAGAACATTGTATGAAAATCACCATGTGATAACCCGGTGAGGGAGGGGATCCATCTTGGAACGCGAGTCTATGCCATTTGACGTGGTAATTGTGGGCGCTGGACCATCCGGTTTGTCTGCTGCATGTCGTCTTATGCAACTGTCACAGGAAGCAGGTCAAGAACTCTCTGTCTGCGTCGTTGAGAAAGGATCAGAGGTAGGAGCACACATCCTGTCTGGCGCCGTCTTCGAACCTACTGCCCTGAATGAACTGTTTCCCGACTGGAAAGAAAAAGGGGCACCACTGAATACCGCTGTCGTTTCCGACGATATCTACTGGTTAAGCTCCCAGGAAAAGGCCATGAAAGTGCCGGGTGCCTTTGTACCCAAGACGATGCACAACGAAGGTAATTTCATCATCAGTCTGGGCAACCTCTGTCGCTGGCTGGCTGAACAGGCTGAGAGCCTGGGTGTGGAAGTATTCCCCGGCTTTGCTGCCAACGAAATCCTGTTCAATGAAGATGGCAGTGTGAAAGGGGTTGCGACTGGTGACATGGGTATCTCTGCCAATGGCGAGAAAAAAGACAGTTACATGCCTGGTATGGAACTGCACGCCAAATACACCCTTTTCTCAGAAGGCTGTCGTGGTCAACTGGGTAAAGAAATCATCAGCCGTTTCAATCTGGACGAAGGTAAAGACCCACAACATTATGGCATTGGTATCAAAGAGCTGTGGGATGTCACTCCAGAGAACCACTCTGAAGGTCTGGTCGTGCACACTGCTGGTTGGCCTCTGACTGATAGCGGCTCAACTGGCGGCGGCTTCCTTTACCACATTGAAAACAACCAGGTCGTACTGGGCCTGATTACCGACCTGAGTTACTCCAACCCTCACGTCAGTCCTTTTGAAGAGTTCCAGCGTTACAAGCAGAGCCCAACCATCAAGAAATTCCTTGAAGGTGGTAAACGGGTGTCTTATGGTGCCCGCGCTCTTGCCAAAGGCGGCCCTCAGTCCTTACCAAAAATGACCTTTGCCGGCGGCCTTCTGATCGGTTGTGATGCAGGCACCATGAACGGTGCCAAAATCAAGGGTTCTCACACAGCTATGAAGTCCGGCATGTTGGCAGCCGAGGAAGTCTTCAAGTCAATTAGCAGTGGCTCCGAAGGCGGCGAAGACCTCACTTCTTACACAAAAGCTTTTGAAAGCTCCTGGCTGGGCGATGAGTTGCAGGCACAGAGAAACTTTGGTCCGGCCATGCATAAGTGGGGTAACTTCATAGGAGCGGGCTTTGCGTTTATCGACCAAAATATTTTTGGTGGCAAGCTGCCATTTACCCTGCATGATAAAACACCCGACTACGCAACACTCAAGCCAGCGATTGATAGTAGAAAGATTGATTATCCAAAACCGGATGGTGTCATAAGCTTTGATCGTCTGAGTTCTGTGTTCCTGTCCAACACTAACCATGAAGAAGATCAGCCCTGCCACCTGAAACTGGCCGATGCTTCGATTCCTCTGAGAGATAACCTGCCTAAATACGACGAGCCTGCTCAGCGTTACTGTCCGGCTGGCGTTTATGAAATTGTCGAAGACGAAACATCTGGCGAGCAGCGCTTCCAGATCAACAGTCAGAACTGTGTTCATTGTAAAACCTGCGACATCAAGGATCCGGCCCAGAACATTAACTGGGTTGCTCCGGAAGGCACCGGTGGCCCCAACTACCCGAACATGTGAGTGCGACGAGAGTCGCCTTGCTAGCGTGTAAGCGCTTGATTTTAAAGCGCTTACACACCTACCGTCAAAGTCGTAGAGACATTCGGTAGTCAGTGTGGTGAAAACCCGCATATCTTTAACTATCGTCGGTATAAAGACTATTCCACGCCCTGACACTATCAACAGCGGCTGCTCATTGCGGCCACGTTCTGCTGCGACTGTAAATCTGCGGGACTGCGCTCCATTATTCTTGATGAGCTTTATGATGATCTTTGCAACTGGGGGAGCCAGGGGCATGCTAGCTGCACAAAGAGCATTACAAGTCTGAATCAGGTGCTCAGTTAATGTTTCACATTGGGTTATTCGGGGCGCCCATAGAGTCTTTAAGCCTATGCGACACTGAAGAGCAGGAGGTCGTCATTCCCGCGAAAGAGAATGTCCCAAAAGTCCTGCGTTTCCCTGATACGGTGTTAAAAAATGACTCAAAATGCTCATCTACTCGCTGTGAACCGGGCTTTTTCGCCACTTTTTGCCTTTTCTCAGCTTTGCTAGCCACTTTTGCAACAGCCTCAAAGGCGGGAATCATTCAGCTTGAGTTAATAAGCTTGCAGCTATACCTTCTGGCGAGTATCCACTCTCCCTTTTGTGTCAAGATTCTTTACGAAACTGACCCTACAGAGGGGGAAGCAGGCAAAACATGCAAAAGATCCGTTACAAGTAATTTGCAAGTTTCTTGACCGTCTATAAGCAGATATCAAAAGTATCGATCGAATCGCAGGACTTACAAAACCCCTTATAGAATGAGCTCTGCACCATCAGAGACGGGAAAAAAGAAACCCGTGCCTCTGGGGGAAGAGTGCACGGGTTAAGACCATTAGGAGTGAAACATAGGTACACAATGCAAGTATCGAGGTCAATTACTGACCTAGACTGATTGATCGTAGGGGGAAGTCGATCGGATCAGTAGGACTAATTATGGTGCAGAATCTTCATGCGTCCACTGAGCTGTAAGATCAATTCAGAATAATCAGGTTTTTTATTACACTCGATTGATTTTATATCCGTCAGTTTAACCGTTAAGTTTCAGTTCAAAGTGTTTTTGTTGCCGAGATTTTCTGAGCCTGAACCGCCACTTAACCCCATTTGCTGTAATTCTTTCACCTTGTCAGGGGTGATATAAAGCTGACCTTCCTGACCTTCGAGAGCACCATGGCCATGCCAGGGAAGCAGTTTATAATCCGAGTGGTGGGTATAATCCAGGAAAGGATATTTAATGATCTGGAAATAGGGAGAGTAGTCAAAATCACTGGGGGTGCAGAGCTTGGGGTTACGCTGAAACAGCTGGACACCTTTCTCTCCGGTCATCTTCACAAGAGGCAGAATCGGGAAGTGAATAAAACTGAACGCCTCCGCTATCATGCTCGAGCAAACTGTTTTAGTTTCATCTCCGGGAGAATGTTGAAATAAAGTGGAACGCCAGCGCCTGGGCATGATGGAATAGGGAAAGAAAAAGCGAGCCAGATCCAATATGTGGCGGACATTGTAGTCGAGACCTAAACGGCTAACAGCATAATGAATGACCTGCTGACTGTCGGAGTAGTTCAGTCCATTGGGTCGACAGATTCTCAGATGTTGACCTTCATACCGGCTTAGAGGATGTACCACTGTCCCAAATCCAAGCTCACTCTCAATAATGAGCTGGTCATCTGGAGAGCCATCGTAAGATTCTTTAACGGTCTGTCGAACACGTTCATCTTCTATATCATGCAATCGACCGATATAAAGCATGGCATGGGACCAGGGGCTCTGGGTAATCTGTTTGATGACATTGCTGACTCGAGATTCTCCTTCAACGAGCACCACATCACAGGGCCTGAGTTCGTGTCGGATTCTTTCGAAATCACAAAGAGGGCAGTTATTGTCTTCAGGCTGCTGCATAAGCCATTGAGTCAGTAGGCCAGCCAGTGATTTGAAGAGCTGCATTATTTTTCCCTGTCGGTCTTCAACAAAGCACTTCTTCACAACTTGAGTGCATACCATAAATAGTAGCATCAGCCATATTCCTGGTAAGATTGTGGTGACTTTTGGTCTTTATCCTGCTCGCTGTCCATAACGGGGTTCATCCATTGTTCGGCAGAGATAAATCAGACGGTATCCTCATTCAGACGATATAATGACTTTGTTGCATCCATGTTTCATCTGAGTGCTGATATTTCAACAGAACAATGACAACAGGCAGAGGGGCCGAGTTATGAGTGATCAATCCATATCACCCGGAAGGTTGGCTGAGAGCATGAAACCTCTCCAAAAACAGCAGGGTTTGCCTCCTGTTCATTCGTGGAATCCAGATTTTTGTGGGGATATAGACATGAAAATCTGTCGAAACGGTAATTGGCTCTATATGGGATCACCCATAGCCAGAGAGTCGATGGTTAGACTGTTTTCTACGATCCTCAGGCATGACGACGATGACTGCTTTTACCTGGTAACCCCGGTAGAGAAGGTCAGAATTCAGGTGGAAGACGCTCCGTTTGTAGCTGTATCCGTTGAAAAGAAAGACGACGGTCTCACTTTTACTACTAATGTGGGTGATAAAGTGACTTTGGATCAGGAGCATCCTTTGTGGGTCAACATCGATCCGTCGACGGGAGAGCCTTCACCCTACATTAGGGTCAGGGCTCAGCTCGATGCTCTGGTTCATCGTAATGTCTTCTATCAACTCATTGAGATGGCAGAAGAAAAGTCTTCGGAGCATGATGTTGAGCTGTGCATCAATAGTCACGGTAAAACTTTCTCCATTGGCAGTATCAATTCTGAATAATGACTCTATTAGAAAGCAACAAATCTGCCTGAGCGCCCATAAGGCAGGTAAGGAGCCGGATACTGCTCTAAGGGCCGGGTAGCGCGGTACATTACTGTACCGCAGCCCCTCAAATAGTCACCTTGGAGAGCATTTGTCGGCAGTCGTTTAAATCATCTTCGGTCTTGATTGACTTGGCTGCCTCGCTATCGAAAGCTTCAAGCTGCTGCTTGTTCATTTCGCCTATCCTCAACCCATTACTGCTATTAAGATAGATATAAACACGGTTATCTATACAGTCTCTGGCCAAGCATTTGCCTCAGGGCACCATGTTCATTGGTCGGCTCTCTCAGGCAGTCATAATCGCAATTCCTCACCAGCCGAAGTGTACCAGGCACTAGTATTTTCCAAAATTCCATAGCGGGACGGCCATTATTTTGATCAGTGGTGGTCATGGTGTCGAGCACTGGAAACCTGATTGAGTAGCTCTATGTCTGTCCGTACATACTTTAAAGTCCGGAGCAATCGGGGTATATCATCTCGTAATTTAGCGTCGAAAGTGATGACAGAGATATCTAGCTCGCCCAACAGCATTTGGGGATTGATGGTTTGGCGCACAAATTGAGAAATTCCGGTTCTGGAAAATCTTCGAGAATTATATTGGGCTTGAGGCTTCTGAATTAAGGGGGGGGGGGAGGTCCGAGGGTTTTCGGACGGGCACTAATGAGCGAAAGGGGCAGAGCTTTTGCTAATAAATAGATCAGCACGGAAAGAGCTACAATCAGAATAGCAATTTTCTCGATGCATGTTAATTCAATACTCTTTCTCTTTATATGATATATCCAACTAAGGTTATCACAAACGATACGAAGAAAGAGGAGAGCGCAGGCCTGAAACCTACGCCACCGCAATCTGAAAGTTGAGCAAAAAAGCAATTAGAGTAGCCGTAGTTCATATAACCCAAGCAATGTAATGTGCAACACACCTATTTGTACATATACCTAACAAGTAAGCAAAAAGCTGCGAAAGATCATAACTATGGATAAAAGACACAACACCTCTCCAATACACATTAAGAATTTTTACTCACCACGCCTTGGAGAATATCTTTGAATGATAACCGCCTCACTACGATCTATACCGTATTGAAAAGACCATTTACCGATGTCAGATGAATTGAAATTTTCGATTTCTTCTATATCAATGTAATTGTTACTATTTGCAATTTCATCAGCAAATTCTTTATATCCTGTTTTAACCAAAAGATAACCTAAAGCACAATATACCCCTTTCCCATTTTTAAATATGGGAGTTCTTTCCTGATTATCATCTGATGCATACACTCCTGCATTGGCATATTCCTGCAAGTAACCAAGCGCCAGACTCCTATTTAGCCTTTGCTCGGAGGAAAGAGAACTGCTTTGGTAATGACTCATCAGTTGAACGACTTTTGTCAGGTATGACTTTTTTGAGACAGTTGTATCCATGACATTGACCTCACTAAAAAACCAAAAGCACAGAAGATTCTAGTCGAAAAAAAAGGGTGTGGAGTTTTTTTTGTTATATTGCCCGAAAATTGCTTTGCCCATAGCCAAAATCAGAGACAAAGCGTCAGCGAGGTCCTCAGAATTTTTTGTTATGTGCTGTTGAAGGGGCAAAACCTAAAATGCCCCTTATGGGAAAATTCAGGTGCTAATATATGGAAACATCAATCAAAGAGCTTCATGTTTATGGACATCGTTGTCAAGCTAAAGTACATTGAATGTGTTATTTTTGTCCTGTTTTTTTGTTCTATTGAGGCCATCGCTTCAAACTGCCCCCATTGTGCTAATCCAATGAGTTTTGTTATGTTCCAATATGGATGCACAAATCCATTCTGTCCTCTGTTTGTTCAGAGGAGAATGGCTTATCCTGCCGGCAATTTAGAGTTAAATATTCAAACACCTGATTATAGTTTTTCTTGTAAAGGGTCAGGTTTTCCAGTTCTGCATACATTGCCAATAATTCCATATCTGAGCCAAAAAAACGCTCAACCGAAAATGCCACAAATCTCGCAAATACCATCAATCTCGCAAATACCGCAAATACCGCAAATACCATCAATCTCGCAAATACCGCAAATACCGCAAATGCCGCAAATGCCGCAAATCTCGCAAATGCCACAAATCTCGCAAATGCCGCAAATCTCGCAAATGCCGCAAATCCCGCAATCTCAGCAATTGGCTTTAGCTTCTACTACTTCAAAATTAAACCCTGATGCGACTAGCCAAAATAGTGAGCCTAATCGGGCTATGGCAGCATACCATTTTCAAACGCCAATCGCTAAGCTGATAAATACACTGGAAACACTGCTTAAGGATTTCGGAGTGACCCGGCGGAGACATTCTGAGCTGAATTTCATTAGTGGTTCCTATTATCACTTATTAAGGAGCTTCGCTGCGACTTGGACTAGTCTTTCCAGAAACAAGCAGCTTACTAGTGGTCAGATGTTAGTTAAACTTTGTGAAGAGCTAGGTTTTTGTGGAATTTGGCCTCCAGAAATTACGACAGAACAACCAATCTTTGATAACTCTTTAGATACTTTGATAAATTCAGTCTCGCAAAACAATCAAGTATTTATTGCCTTTTATACAGAGAATAACCCATTCATTATGTTGCACATAAACGCTTTGCCCAATACATTAGCTTCGTTGCCAGCAATACAAATGCATGGAATTTACCAAGAAGCAGGCTTTGACACGACCTTATCTCTTGATTCTCTGAGGCACTTCCTATTTCTTTTTCTTCATGCTGGTAATCAGGAATTCCATCACGTTTCCATTCTAATCTTTAAAATAGTACAGCGTTCACCTGGATCGACAATCGAAAGATTACAACTCACTGACAATTAATACAGGGAATTGCATAACACTTACAGCAAGAGTGGCGAATAGAGCGAGTGATCTTCCCCCGATAAAAAGCCCACTGTCGTTCGATTGATTTTCGAGCATTTTGCTGCCACCCGCTCGATCATAGCAATCTGTGAGATGCTCAATGCCAAGGGCTATACAACCAAACAGATACCTTTAAAAAATGGAGGTATCTGTGGCAGCATCTCTTTTGCCAAAAACGCTGTGTACCGCATTCTAAGAAACCGGATCTACATCGGCGAAATTGGCAACAAGGGTGAATGGTTTCCGGGGGAACATACTTCGATCATTTCAAAGAACCTCTGGGCCAGAGTAGTGGCAGCCTTTGATATTGAGTCCATCCAGCGCTCACGCCGGTCCCGATTGAGAAAGAACACCTCCTTCCTGAAGGGCCTGCTTATGGAGCCGATGGTCACTCCCTCTCGGCCACCAGCACACGAAAGAAAAATGGCAAATTTTTTCGTTATTACGTCAGTTACTCTGCCCAGTCCAAAGGCTACTCAAACAGCCCACTGCCACCCCTGTCGGCCTCTGTACTGGAAAAGCTGGTGCTGGGGAGCACACAACGACAGCTGGCCAGCCCAGAACTTTTGTTGCAGGTATGGGAAAAAGTGGAAAGGATCGAACCACAGATCAACATTGACAGGGTTCGCCAAGTCCTGAGTGACCTTTCAACTATCTGGGAGGAACTCTTTACCCAAGAAAAACGTCGTCTGATTGAGCTATTGGTACACCGTATTGATCTGACAACTACGACACTAACCATTCTTTTCAAACCCAATGGGATTGATTCAGTGGTATCGGAACTATCCCCACAATCACCGGAGATCGAAGACCATGGCTTACCTATTTAAAAATGGCGAAGAAAGCGTTGAGTTTCTGGAACAGGAAAACCTGATCAAAGTCACTCTGCCGATTCGAATGAATCAAAGGGGAGGCAAGACCACCATCGAGACCCCGGCTGGAGCTATCGACCCGCCAGAAGTGAAGCAGATACAAATAGCTCTGATTCAGGGACACCGCTGGCTAAAGATGCTTACACGGCAAAAGTTCGCCAGCATCAAGAAGCTGGCTGAGAAGGAGAAGGTGGACAAGGCCAGGGTCTCAAAGTGCATTCGCTTGACCTGTCTGGCCCCGGATATTCAGGAGGATATTCTGTACTATCAGGGTACGTGGCAGCTGTCGATTCTTCTCTGAATGTTGCTTAAGCCATTCGACAAGATCTTCTGGATCAAACAAAAGGTCTTCACTGGCAATTTCTGCTGTTGCCAACTCTTTCGTCTTCTCAGCCAAAGCCAAAAAAAGCCACTCATGTAGAGTTAAATAACTTTTTCTCTTTCTTATCTCCTCGAGATACAGCAAAACACTCTCAGCCGCATCAAGACTGGCTTGGCAGGCAGTGTCCATACCCATTCCTTTACCCCTTAAACCCCCTTTAAGTGGGGTTTATCTCTGTTTGGAACGACTATGCCATACCAGTATTAACCTCACCAGCACTCGCCGACTTACTGATCAGAATAGATACAAGAGGATTGGATCATGGATAATGTATTAGCCTGAACGGTCAGCGCCAATTGAGTCCCACTTGCAGGCGCTTAATAAATCTCGCTAAACAGGAAAAAAAATGAATAAGCACATCTCTTTGACCATTGATGGTCAGTCAGTCTCAGGTATAATCTCCGACCTCTCCCGATCTGGTTTAACAGTAGAAATAACATCCCCCTTCTCTGGATACAGGACTGGTCGCAATGTGGCCACCTTTGCCAGGGCCAGTCGCAATTACCTGGTAATCGGAGAGCAGGTCGCTTCTGAGCTGCTTACAGAACTTTATAATGATCTTAAGCTGCTGGCTGAAAAACGCGATTTACTTACAACAGAGTTCAAGCGTGTTCTCTCAAAACTGCGGCAACACAAAGCCAACCAGAAGGAATTGTCAGCGAAAACGTCAGAGCTAAGACAACAGTTTAAAGCTGGTCTGCAGGATCAAAAACAGTATCAGCAATCACTGAAAGCTATTCGTGACAACGAAACCCAACAAGACATGCAGTCAAGGGAGCTTGTTGAACAGTTTATTGATGACCATCTTCCTGGCTGGCATCACAGTCTGGATCATGACCAGTTGATCTCTTTTCTCTCATCAGACTGAATCTGATAACCTTCTCACTCCTCCGCTATGCAATGAGAATAAGAATGTACGACATTATTGGAGATATTCATGGTCGAGCTGATGAGCTGGAAGCCTTACTGCTCAAGCTTGGTTATGAACGACGTAAATCGGCATATCGCCACCCTGAACGGAAAGCCATTTTTGTTGGGGACTTTGTAGATGGGCAGGGGCAACACCGTAAAACCATTGACATTTGTCGTTCAATGATCGAGCAGGAAACTGCTCTTGCTGTGATGGGCAACCATGAGTTTAATGCCATCTGTTATTCGATATCGGATGGTGCTGGCGATTTCCTCCGCCCACATAATGAGAAGAACATCAGGGATCATGCGGAGTTTATTGCTGAGTTTCCATTTCAATCCAGCATACATCAGGAGGCTATAAGCTGGTTTAAGACACTGCCACTGTTTCTGGATCTGGGAGAATTGAGAATCATCCATGCAGTATGGCATCACACCAGCTTTCCTATTGTCGCCCCCTTTCTCGATGAAAATAACTGCCTGACACCGGATGCTTATGTTCCAGCTTCTGATAAATCACACCCGCTCTACCATGCAATAGAGTACCTATTGAAAGGGGTAGAGCTGGAACTACCACCAGACGTTAGTTTCAGAGATAAAAAAGGAAATCTGCGAACCGCTGCCCGCATTCGCTGGTGGGATGAACAAGCGACTCATTGGTCAAATGCAACCATCGGGACAGGTCAGGCAGAATTGCCCAACACTCCACTGCCCGAACAAAGTTATCGCTACACGGATACAGTACCGTTATTTGTAGGACATTACTGGATGAGTGGACAGCCCAGGCCAATGAGTGACCAGGTTGCCTGTGTTGACTACAGCGTTGCACGCCCTGGGGGAAGACTGGTGGCTTATCGCTGGTCGGGTGAGCGGAAGCTTATTCAGGATAACTTTACTTGGATAGACAGAAATCAATAATAAGCAACAGTGTGCAAGGAGTTATGCATGAGCGCTCTTGATATTGTTTACAACCATCGAAAGAAACAGGACGGGAATCTGTTCTCAGAAATCATATGTGGCGTTATTGAAGAAAAATAACCGTTGGCTGCTGTAAGGAATTTTTATTATGGATTTGGAATTGATGTTCAATTTACTCGCTTGGGGATTCTTTCTCTCTGGGGGTTACTTTGCCTTTAAACTTATCATTGGTGGCATCATCAGGCTTGCCGATCAGGAGCTGACCTTTGGGTATGTCATCAAATACTGTCTTTTGACTGGGTTATTTTTTGTTTTTGGGCTAACCTCTTTTTTTCTGGGTATAGGCTCTGGGAGTTGGTAGCTGAGAATTCTGCTCAAACAACCACTTGTACGGCATATCACGTGCTACCATGATTGATGACAGTAGAATCCAATTGTTTACTTTTGGTATTGTTACCTCCGGCAAACAAAAACCTGAAATCACCGGTTTAAAATGACCTCTCGATTAAGTTTATGCAACCAGCCACAATAAAACTCTTCCTCGTCAAGGGCAGCCCGACTGGCCTCCGTACCGCAGAGATCTCAAACTGGTCAGGCAAGGCCATTGCTGGCCCCCGCAGTGATCTTGATGACTTTCTGAGCCGCCCGGAACTTAAAAGTCCGGGCGTTTATCTGCTCTCTGGTATTGATGCAGATTCAAATGAGCCTGAGATCTACATTGGTGAAGCAGAGGACGTCTCCAGTCGTCTTAAGCAGCACGCCAAAAATGAAAACAAGGACTACTGGGTTCATACATCAGCCTTCGTCAGCAAAGACGACAACCTGACCAAAGCCCATATTCGTTACATTGAAGGAAAGCTGATCCAACAGGCATACAACAGCAAGCGAGTGGTTGTGATGAACAGTGCCTCCAGTGGATCACCACTGCCAGAAGCAGATCGCGCGGAGATGGACGTTTTTTTCGACAGGGTGTTGCAACTCCTGCCAGTGCTGGGTATTCATCATTTATCAGCTCCCGTAATGACCCAGTCGTCCCAGGCCAGCCAAGGTAAGGCAAAGATAAATGATACGGCTGATCAAATATTTTTTTGCAAAGGCAAAGGCTTGATGGCTGAAGGGAAACGATCCGAGGATGGCTTCACTGTTTTTGCTGGCTCCCAAGTCGTCAAAGTGCCCAACAAGGCCTGTTCAGCAGGCGTTCTCAAGCATTGAGACAGACTGATTGAGAAAGCGATCATCAAACTGGATGGTGATTATTATGTTTTCACAGAAGACTATGAATTCAGCAGCCCCAGCACGGCTGCTTCTCTGGTGAAAGGTGGAAGCGTGAATGGTCTTACCGCCTGGGTGGCAGAAAACAATAAAACACTTAAGGAGCTGGGGAGTTAATCTCTCCCTTTGGCTTTAATCAAGGCCTGCTCCCTCTTGCCGCAGGCTCAATGAAGTGAGGCAATATGGATATTATTAGTACCTCTCTGGCTACAATCATTACAGCAATGTCAGGCAGTATTACTGACAGTTATATTGAAAATGCTAATGCTGAAATAACGAGCCGGGTTATCCAGCACCAAGGACAGGATATTTATTTTGAGCATCAGGTATGGAGAATCCGAAATAGCAGCGTCTGCCAGAACAAGCACCAGAAAATCACTGAATTTTCTCAGTGCACTCTCGCGGCCAAAGCGGCATTTATTGAAATCTGTCAGGCCCACCAGCACAAGAACTATAAAGCCCATAAGGCAAAGTCGATGGTGAGAATGTTCTGTCAGGCTGCGTCAAACTTCAAACCCACCATCGCAATGATCCAGCCCTCCTCCCCCGCATCCAGTAAAACCAAAATAGATAACACTGAACTGATTGAAGCAAAGCAAAACTGCTCAGCATTGATTCTCGAAAGTCAAATGTCTAACGACCCGTTTATGGAAGCAAAGCGAGCTGATGCCTGCAAAAAATACAAACAACTTTCCACAAAACAACAATAAGGCTTGAGCAGTTATGACCCGTAAGCGATCTTTTCTGGACGACCTCAGCACACTCCCCTGGTGGTTCAACCTGATACTGGCAATACTTTCCTACTTTCTCCTCAATGTGGTTCTGTCATGGTAAAGCGCACTGCGAAAGAGGGAAGCAACAAAGGTAAGCAATTCTGGGGGTGCAGCAGATTTCCTGCTTGTAGAGGTATTCGCAGTTAAACGGACGCTTCATACTGCGCCAAATCCGGCGCAGCCCCCTTTACCTCTCCCCTCTGAATAAAAGCCTTCTGCCCTACTCCCAAAGACTCACCTTTCACTGTCATGATTGAACCATCCCTTAGCTCTGCCTGACTGGTTCCACTACCATTGAGTGAGGTGATAGTAGCTATCACCTTGCTTCCTTCAGGGATCAGTGATTTGAACTGTTGCCAGATGTTAGTGGTGGCCTTGATTGTTCCTTCTGCTCTTCCCTTAAACGCAAAAAAGGCAAAACCCCGCGGCATTGCCTTTTCAGCTTCACGGCATGTGAAGCAGATCAGCTACATAATATGCAGCTCAATCTTTACAGAGGACGGATGTCTTCTGCCTGAGGACCTTTCTGGCCCTGGGTCACTCGAAATTCAACCTGCTGGCCTTCAGTCAGGGTTTTGAAACCGTCGCCAACGATCTGACGGAAATGGGCAAACACGTCAGGACCATTCTCCTGAGCGATGAAACCAAAACCTTTCTCTTCATTGAACCACTTAACAGTACCAGTAGTAGTAGACATAATCATATCCTGATTTTTTAAAGCAAAATACCTTGCCGTGTATGTCACGGATAAGGCGGTAGAGCTAGAAGTTTTGTTATCGCTTATGAAGAACAGGACGAGCCACTACGCTCGGAACACTAAATCTATACATAAAGAATCAAACGCACTTATAACCTGGTGCCCATTTTACATGGCTTTGAGCTTTTAACAACGAGTATGAAACAATCATTAACGGCGGTAACTACTCATTTAGCATTAATTCTGTGAGTAGTGCCTTTCCAGCTCGATGGTTTGTACCACTCGTCCAGAATCCGTTTTTACGCTTGTTGAAAGACACAACGCCCTCCAACTTTCTGCATCCTCCTATACCTCGACTAAAACAGTTGAGGAGCGACATCAGTGTCGTGAAAAGCCGGTGGGTGTAGATCTGGCAGACTGATAGCCGTCTTACGCCTGAAATGTTTCAGAGATATCCTGTCTGCCCATAATCCGAACAATCAGGACATAATCTTCCTGAATTTGGTAATAAATGGAGTGAGAACCGTAAACGCTCATAAGGTATCCCTTGCGGATATGCTCCACTGCCGGGTAGTGAAGTGGAAAGTTCACTAATTCTGTCAAACGGGCCTACAAGCTATCGTGGTAATGAAGTGCCTGATCCAGGCCAAAGTTATCAATGCCAAACTCAAGGATGCGTTCTATATCCAAAGCAGCTTCATTTGATAGCTTATAACTCGCCATTTTTACGTTTTCGCTCAAGTACCGGGCCACTATGTCTTCAGGAGTTAATTCGCTGATACCACTGTTTTCTCCTTTGATCAGTGCATCACGGATCGCTTCGAGTTCACTTTTTCTGGATCGGGCTTGTCTGATCAGGTCATTAATGACATCGCTTTTACTACTGTACTCTTTGCTGTCAACCTGAGCCTTGAGCCACTTATCGTTGGGCTCGGTAAACGTGATGCTTTGTCTGGGCATGAGACTCTCTCCTTGGTTCATATATGCACCGTTTTAGCACCAAAACAGAAAAATGCATCTCGTTTATGCACAGATTTTGTATTTCCCATTGGAAAGGAACACCTGTGAATTTTAGCGACTAGCCCGCCAGATCAAGTTGCATGAACAAACTCAGCCCAGATCCTGAAATCGCCGTATTCGCCAGCACATCCAGTTGAAGAGGAATGCTGGCAGAGTCATCAGAGATAAAGCCCAGATTCTGTACTGGAGAGAACTTCACTCGATGTACCCGTATGTTAAAGGGCAACCCCTACTGAGCATCATTCAACCCTTCCATAACCAAGGTAAACTCCCGCCCGGACTCTACGAGTGCTTGTACCATATTAGCCTTGAGTAGGGTGAACTGACATTGATGCCCTGGTCATCAACACCCCCCACCTTCAATGACCTGAATACCAGATTTCATCAGTTGCTAGTCATTACCTTCTACCAGTATGGTATCCAGACTGTCTTTCACCATGATAGCCTGACTCAAATCAGGTAACCGCTGCAAAGGAATCAGTTCACCCGCCACACCATAGGTTTTTTGCGCTGCATCAGTCGCCGCCGTGATCGAAGCCACAGTAAGACTGCCTCGAAGTGCCGGGGAGATGTTGCTGGCAGTGAAATCATGGGCTATCAGATTGACAGTAATGCCGGACACCCGACTGATAACATTACGATAGCCACCACCGCCCATATAGTTTTTCAACTCTTTGCGATCTTCTCCAAAGCTGAAGTTAAATTCGCTGACATTGCCAATGGGCAACAGAGATGCGGAGTTGTCGTAAGGCTGAATATGGATGCTGCCTGCGCCGATAAAAACTACGATCCATCGTAGACATGGTTTTTCTCCTATCCTGTAGGCCACGAGTTTATCGTGGGAGGGTTTTACATGTTTGAACTGCTGTTTGAACAGCTCAATGTGTTTGGTAGGCAGTTAGAGGTTTGTTGTCAGAGTCCAATGACTGGCTTCTTTCGAAACGGATATTGCCATACCTGTCCAGAGGACTTTGGCAGTCATACAGTCTGCGCCCGGATGACCGATGAATTCCTGCAATTTTCCCTGTCCAAAGGTAACGACCTCATCACACCTAATCCTGCGTTTGGCTTTCCCGGCCTGAAAGCCGGTGACCGCTGGTGTCTATGCGTAAGTCGTTGGGTAGAGGCTCATAAGGCAGGTGTCGCTCCGCCGGTTTACCTGGCTGCGACCAATATGGCAGCACTTGAAATGGTTGACTTGGCGACGCTGGAGCAGATGGCATTGGATTGTTATTAAACGACGACTTAAATGTATAGCTACAAGTCAGCAAACGAAAGATGGACATTACTTGGGGCAATATCGAACCGGGTTTCACTGAAGCTGATATTTCGGGCTTCTGGAGTGAAGCGTTGTTTGGTGGTGAATAGCTCACGGACAGGGCGGGTTAAATCCAGCAGGGTGTAAGTCAATACTTCCATCATTCTCAACGCCTGAATGGTAGTAAACAAACCACTCTCGAAATAACCCGGTCGGTACTGGCATTACCCCATCCCAAGTTGCGACTTCATTATCACATACGCTGAAACCATAACCTCCAGACACGTCTGGCGTCGAATCTGGAAGATTACTCAGTGCACATTGAAGCTCTTTTATGAATTGTTTCTGCCGTTTTGTTACTGACTCCTGTTGCCAAAGCCAATCGCCAAGCTTTATTGCAGCTTCAATCAGCGGCTGTTCTTCTGGCAGAATTTGAAATTTATTTCTCATTTTTGTATCTAGAGTTTATGTACTTAATTCAATATTAGTCTGTGCGTTCCAGCTCCCTGTGGCTACCTTGTGATCAATAACAAACTCGTAAACGACCTCCAGCCCAAAAACTAAACTAAAGTACTGTTTTAAAAAGAAAAAACAAAGTGGAGGAAGTGACACCCCGGTTCCTCCAAAAAACCAAGAAGAGAGAAAAACAGAGAGGAACAGGAGGAAAAACAGTGAAAAAGCCCGTTTTGCAAAACCGGCAAAAACCCTTTAAACGTAGGGCTAAAACAGAAAAACCCTGTAGACGACAGACTACAGGGTTTTTGATATATGGCGGACCGGACGGGACTCGAACCCGCGACCTCCGGCGTGACAGGCCGGCATT
>NZ_JAHHPS010000345.1:0-9480 GCF_024606275.1 Endozoicomonas sp. SESOKO4
GTACTCTATCCAGCTGAGCTACGAGCGCGTAATACTAAATTGTTCACTGGCGGTGAGGGAGGGATTCGAACCCTCGATACGTTTCCGTATACACACTTTCCAGGCGTGCTCCTTCGGCCACTCGGACACCTCACCGTTGTCGTTGTTCGCGTCTGTTGTTGCGAACGGAGCCGTACTTTATAGCAGGAGTGTCTGAAAGGCAAAGCCAAAATGCACTTTTTTTCTACTTTTAGGGCAATTACTTAACGGACAAACGGTCAAGCCTGAACTTGCGCCTGAGAATAGCCTCAAACCATGAAACAGGCAGCCATCTTTTCAGCTCTGGCAGCGCCCGACTGCCATTGCCCACTCTTAAAATGCCCCGCTGACTTGACGATTCCAGCCAGGCAGCAATCTCTAAAGCTACTGTCTCGGCAGGGGTCGGTCTGTTCTGAGAAGCACTCGCTCGTGCTCGGACTCCCTCTTCAATTGGAAAATACAGGGAGTCTTCAGTAAACACCCGATCAAGTGCTTCATTGGCATTCTCTGCAAATCGGGATTTGATCGCACCGGGTAATACGGTCAGAACTCTGATGCCAAACGGCTGAAGCTCCATTCTCAAAGCATCGGAAAAGCTATTGAAGGCAGCTTTTGAAGCACAATAAAGCCCTGAGAAAGGCGTAGTGACTTCTCCTGAAATACTGCCAATATTAATGATCGTACCTTCCTTGTTAGCACACATTTCCTTGATGACTTTGTTGGCTAGCAATACCGGAGCAAAGACGTTGGTTTCAAACTGTTGCAGGAGTTCTTCGCGGGGTAATTCAGCCACTGCCCCCATTCCACCATAGCCTGCATTGTTGATTAGGATATCCAATCCGCCATCTTCAGCCTGAATCTCTTTCAATACCCTGTTAACCTGGTCCTCATCAGTGACATCCAGCTCTGCTGTCCTGATTCTTTTTTCTGACAGATGTTTGATTGATTCCAGCTTTCTTGCTGTGGCCCAGACCTTGAACCCCCTCTGGTTCAACTCCAAAGCCAACGCCAGCCCAATGCCGGATGAACAGCCGGTAATCAGCACATTTTTCATTGCTTCACTCCATAAGCCAAGGCTTTGTTGTCTTTAAAACGGGTGACAATCATGCGACAAAAGTCATTTTTGACAAATCATCTATAGTAACTCCAGATTCATGATATTCACTTTTTCAGACCAACCATGAACCGGTAAAAAATAATCTGAACCGTGGTCAGTTTATCCTTTACCGGCTAACGAAATCAGAAGCAGTGAAACAGACTTCAGCTCTTGGTGTAAGCACCAGAAGAATAAATCAGCTCGTAGCTGTGGCTGTAGATTTCCAGAATATTGCCAAACGGGTCTTCCATATAAACCATACGATAAGGCTTTTCATCCGGGTAGTAGTAACGAACTGGCATACGCTGCCTGCCACCTGCGGCAACAATTTTTTCTGCCAGACCTTCAACATCCGGGTCCTGAACACAGAAATGAAAGACACCGGGCTTCCAGTATTCAAAGTTATTGTCACGCTCTTCGTAGTTCTTGAATTCGAACAGCTCTACACCGATTCTGTCACCTGTTGACATATGTGCGATGCGAAATGATCCCCACTCAGGACCAAAAACATCAGTACACATCACACCAATAGCACTGTCATCTTCTACAATCTCTGTGGGCTCCATAATCAGGTACCAGCCCAACACCTCGGTGTAGAACTTAACGGCTTTCTCCAGATCCGGTACTGAGATTCCGATGTGTGAAAAGGTGCGAGGGTAAACTGTATTAGACATTGAGCAAACTCCATCCGTTTTTCATCAATGGCAGCAGTTTAAAAAAACCAATCAACAACTTAAAATTATTATTTATAATATATTTAATAATATTTAATTATGGTAAATCCAAGCTGGCTGAGAACCTTCATTACCCTGATCGAGCAGGGTCACTTCACCCGAACGGCAGATCTTCTGGCTATGACCCAACCCGGAGTCAGCCAGCATATTAAGAAACTGGAAACTCATTATCAGACAAGCCTGATCAACCGCCAGGGCAAACACTTTGAACTGACTCCAGCGGGTGAAATGGTATATCGCTTTGCCCTTAAAATACTGGAAGGTGAAGAAAATCTGAGGGAGGCGCTAAACAGGGATGACCCCCATTCCGGCTTATGTCGTCTATCTTCACCCGGAGCCCTGGGTCTGGCTCTTTACCCAAGACTCATCAACGCCCAGAAAAGGAACCCGGGCCTGAAAATATTTTTTGAGATTGCCCCAAACCACCGGATTGAGTCTGAACTGCTAAACAATCGTCTGGACTGTGGCTATATGAGCCAGAAGCCGGAATCCAGCAGCCTGGAGGCTCAATCTGTCATGACCGAAGAAGTCTGTCTGGTCGTACCTGTAAACTTCCAATTTCGGGAATATGAACAGCTCCGGACACTGGGTATGATTCATCACCCGGACGCAGAACATCATGCCAGCCTGTTGCTTGAGGAAAATTTTCCTGGCGTCTTCAGGGGGATTTCTGACTTCCCGGCCAACGGCTACATCAACCAGATTAACCTGATACTCGAGCCTGTAGCGGCAGGATTAGGGTTTACGGTGCTGCCGGTATCAGCTGTCAGATCTTTCGCCTTTCCTGAAAGGATCAAGGTAGTGGGATTGCCTGAGCGCGCTTATGAAACGATCTACCGGGTCTTTAAAAAGCACCGGCTGCTCCCTTCCAGATTCCAGTTTATTCAGGAAACCCTTTTTTCGGATCAAGAGTCGATGCAGAAAACCGATGAATCGTCTTATCAGTCTTCATCATCCTCAATGGATTGCTGATCACACTCGATGGCTATGTCGCTTCCCAAGTCAGCCGTTTCCAGCGTCTGTCTGGGCAGCTCCTTTTTCACTCGCACCCCCAGATTCAAGAACTGATCCGCCTGAGAGATCAGATTCCCCCGACCGTGCTTCAAGGTGCCCATAGCGTCATCGTATGTACCTCTGGCACTGGTCAGTTGCTGATCCAGCTTTTCCATCTTCTCAACAAAAATACGAAGTTTGTCGTACACTTGGCGAGCCTTGTCAGCCAGCTTTCGGGCATTGGCATTCTGTCTTTCTATTGTCCAGAGGTTAGACACTGTTCTGAGTGTGGCCAAAAGTGTGGTGGGTGTTACCACCACAATACGCTTCTCAAAAGCCTCATTGAATAATTGCTGGTCATGCTGGAAGGCCACCATGAAGGCAGGTTCAACCGGCATGAACATAAAGACAAAGTCTGGCGCTTTAACCTCTGGCAGTGAGGGATAATCTTTCTCGTTAAGACTGTGGATGTGGTTCCGTATGCTTTGTATATGTCTCTTCAGAGCGGCTTCACGCTCGGCATCGGTTTCCGCATTGACATAACTCAGGTAGTCCACCAGCGAGACTTTGGAGTCAATAATCAGATGCTTTTGTTCGGGTAGATAGACGATAAAGTCAGGCCGTTTGTTCTGGCCTTCTTCATCCTTGAAATTGGCTTCCCGCTGGTACTCCTGCCCTTTGATCAGGCCACTGCTCTCCAGAATCTTTTCAACTTGCAACTCACCCCAATTACCCTGTAGCTTTTTATCACCTTTCAGAGCTCTGGCAAGGTTGCCTGCTTCATCGGTGATCTTCTGGTTCAGATTATGCAGGGTCTCCAGCTGCTGTTTGAGCGCAGCCCGACCTTCGTTGTCCGCTTTTCTGGCTTCTTCGACCTTGTTTCGAAACTCGCCGAGTTGTTCCTTGAAAGGTTTCAGCAGGTTTTCCAAACCTGCCTGATGCTGTTGTGAAACCGATTGACTCTTGGCTTCCAGAATCTCATTTGCAAGATTACCAAACTCCTCCTTAAGCACTTGTTTATTGTCTTCCAACTGCCGCAATGACTTGTCATTTTGCAACTGTTGCTCTTCAAGCCTGACCTTCAATTCCCGAACCTGCTTTTCTGCAGTAAACCGGGCTTCCTGCTCATCCCGATGTTTTAACAGACCTTCCCTGAGTGACTCTTCTCTTTCCTGAACTCTGTGTTTTTCATTATTCAGCAGGGTTTCCAGTTTTCCTTTTATAATGTGCAGGTCGCGATTATCCCATTGCAGCTTGTCCCTTTCACTGAAAAGCTGATCCTGCTCTGCGACAAGTTCAGAAATTCTGAGCCCCTGCTGATGCATCTGTGCAGTCAGCTTTGCCAATCCGGCAGCCGCTCTTTGTCTGGCAAACAGCCAGGATAATCCGGAACAGATCAAGATCAGGACAATAGCCGCAGCCATTTCAATTGCAGACATGCACGCACTCTCATCAGCACAGGTTACTACTGATGAACATTACGGTATTTTTACTGAAATCAACAGCTCAGTGCTGTTGCCTATCTCTGCCACTTTCGTGCTCCGAAAAGTACTTTCTGCCATACTTGGTGACACATTAACCCGGACTTCCCCCCATGAGTAAAGAGATTAATGCAGTCAGCCAATGGCTTAAAGAGGTCGTGATTGGCCTGGATCTCTGCCCCTTTGCAGCCTGGCCAGAGCAACACAACCAGATTCGAATCACCCTCTCAAGGGATACCACGGAAGACGCTCTGCTGGAGACGTTGCAGTCTGAACTGACACTTGCTGCCGAGACACCTGCCAGTGAACTGGAGACCACCCTGATTGTCATCGCGAACATGCTTGAGGATTTTGACGACTATAACCAGTTTCTGCAGCATGTGGATGCCCTGCTTCGCGGCTTCCATTGGGAAGGTCAGTTCCAGATAGCCAGTTTCCATCCAAATTACTGCTTTGCCGATACTGACCCGGAAGATGATGAAAACCTGACCAACCGTTCCCCCTACCCTCTTCTGCATATTATCCGGGAAGACAGCCTGGAGAAGGCCCTGGCCAGTTACCCGAACCCGGATGGCATTCCCGATAGAAACATTAAACAGATGAATAACCTGACAGCCGATGAGAAACTGAAGCTGTTTCCTTATCTATTTGCCCGCAAAACACGCTAGCGCCATACCCCATATCGTAGTAGCACTAAGCCTGTCGAATTACAGTGCCGTAGCCCTTCAGCAAGCTCAGAAAAACGGAGTATGTATATCAGCGCGTAGCTGCACAAAAAGCCTGTTGAGTTTGATACATCTCTATCAAATAAAGCTGCTGCAATGAACAGAAAAATATAACCCGCCACCTGACCAATAGATTAAATCTATTAATAGCATTTGAACGATCAATTATACCAATCAATCAAATCGGCATATTCTTTCCATGTCGCCACCGAAAACGGCT
Source organism: Endozoicomonas sp. SESOKO4 (assembly GCF_024606275.1). NCBI lineage: Bacteria > Pseudomonadati > Pseudomonadota > Gammaproteobacteria > Oceanospirillales > Endozoicomonadaceae > Endozoicomonas > Endozoicomonas sp. SESOKO4. The sequence continues at coordinate 5,268 of NZ_JAHHPS010000345.1, forward strand.
GACTAAAAAACAGAATGATTACCAGCAAGAAGGAATAAACCATGTCCCTCATTAATACACAAATCAAGCCGTTCAAAGCCACTGCTTTTCACAATGGCGACTTCGTTGAAGTGACCGAAGAGAGCCTGAAAGGCAAGTGGTCTGTTGTCTTCTTCTACCCGGCAGACTTCACCTTTGTTTGCCCGACTGAATTGGGTGACCTGGCTGACCACTACGAACAACTTCAAGCTATGGGTGTTGAAGTGTACTCCGTCTCCACAGACACCCACTTCACTCACAAAGCCTGGCACGACAGCTCTGAGACCATTAACAAGATCAAATACCCAATGATCGGCGACCCAACCGGTCAGATCACTCGCAACTTTGAAGTCATGATCGAAGAAGAAGGTCTGGCTCTGCGAGGCACCTTTGTCATGAACCCTGAGGGTGAGATCAAAGTCGTTGAAACTCACGATTCGGGTATTGGCCGTAACGCTGGAGAGCTGGTTCGCAAGATTCAAGCGGCTCAGTTCATCGCAGAGAACCCTGGTCAGGTATGCCCGGCTGCATGGCAACCGGGTGAAGAAACTTTGGCGCCTTCCCTGGACCTGGTCGGCAAAATCTAAACTGTCCGGGCTCCCTGCCATTATTCAACAGCAGAGAGCCTGAACCAAATCGAAAAGATCAAGCGAGTCAATCATGTTAGATGCAAACATCAAAAAGCAATTGGAAGCTTACTTTCAGAACCTGAAAACACCTGTTGAGATCGTTGTGTCTCTTGATGACTCTGCGAAATCACAGGAAATGGCTTCACTTGCTAAAGACCTTGAATCACTCTCCAGCCAAATCACGTTAAGTGAAAGTAACAACGAGCTGGAAAGAAGGCCTTCCATGGCCATTCAAGGCCAGGACAATCGCCCTGCAATCCGCTTTGCCGGGCTGCCTATGGGCCACGAATTTAACTCATTGATACTGGCTATTCTCCAGAGCGGTGGTCATCCAGCCAAGATGGAAGCTGATTTGCTCGAGCAGATCAAACAACTGGAAGGCGAGTTCAATTTTGAAACTTATATCTCCCTGTCCTGCCAGAACTGCCCTGAGGTTGTTCAGGCTCTGAACCTGATGGCCGTCTTGAATCCCGGTATCCGGCACACCATGATCGACGGTGCCTTGTTTCAGGATGAGGTGGATGAAAAGCAGGTCATGGCTGTACCCGCCGTATTTGTTAACGGCCAGCCATTTGGTCATGGTCGTATGAATACCGCCGAAATCGTTGCCAAACTGGACATAAATGCTGAAAAGCGCACGGCTGAAGCCATCAACAAGAAAGATCCTTATGATCTATTGATTGTCGGTGCCGGTCCGGCGGGTGCGGCCGCCGCTATTTATGCAGCTCGCAAAGGTATTCGTACCGGTCTGGTAGCCGACCGCTTTGGCGGTCAGGTGATGGACACCATGGCCATTGAAAACTTCATCTCCGTTAAGGAAACCGAAGGTCCAAAACTAGTGGCCAATCTGGAACAACACGTTCTCGACTATGACGTAGATGTCATGAGCAACCAGCGCGCCAGCGCCCTGATTGAAAATGACCGCAACGCCGGAGAGCTGGTAGAAATCCAACTGGAAAGCGGCGCCAGTCTGAAGAGTAAAACCGTACTGATAGCAACCGGTGCCCGTTGGAGAGAGATGAATGTGCCAGGCGAGCAGGAATACCGGGGGAAAGGGGTAGCCTACTGCCCGCACTGTGACGGACCTCTGTTCAAGGACAAACGTGTTGCTGTGATTGGCGGTGGTAACTCAGGTGTTGAAGCGGCTATTGATTTGGCAGGCATTGTTTCCCACGTCACGCTGATTGAGTTTGACAGCCAGTTAAGAGCTGACGAAGTGCTTCAGCGAAAGCTGCGTTCTTTAAAGAATGTCACCATTATTACCAACGCACTGACGACAGAAGTACTAAGCGACGGTAATAAAGTAAATGGCCTGACCTATAAAGACCGCAATACAGACGACGAAATCAGTTTAGAATTGGAAGGTATTTTTGTTCAGATTGGCCTGGTACCGAATACTGAATTCCTTAAAGAGGCAATGGAGTTAACCCCACGTGGTGAAATTGTAGTTGATAGCCGGGGCGAAACCTCCATCCCAGGTGTTTATGCAGCCGGAGATGTGACAACCGCACCTTACAAGCAAATTATTATTGCTATGGGTAGCGGCGCCAACGCCTCACTGGGTGCTTTTGATTACCTGATCAGAAACAGTTTTGAAGGCGATACCGCTTTAGCTGCCTGATTGATTACGAATCAACCAAGTTAATCACTCTCCGCCAGGTCAGGCTTAAGTCTGACCGCCAACCTGAGACTTCCTGACCTGGCACTTTATTCTTCTCAAATGATTTTGACTACTCTCAGGAAGCGTTGATGCCTCCTAATAGTACATATTTCATTTCCAGATACTCATCCAGACCATACTTTGATCCCTCTCGACCAATACCTGACTCCTTGATGCCTCCAAATGGGGCCACTTCTGTAGATAACACACCCTCATTGACAGCCACCATGCCGTACTCCAGCGCTCCAGCTACCCTGAATACACGACTAAAGTCATTAGTATAAAAGTATGCAGCTAAACCATATTGGGTATCGTTAGCCATTCTGATCACGTCCTCTTCGCACTGAAACCGGAAGACAGGGGCTATGGGGCCAAACACCTCTTCCTGATAGCACTTCATCTCCCTGGAGGCATCCGCCAGAACAGTTGGCTCATAGAACAGACCACCCAGACTATGAGAGCGGCCTCCTGTGAGCAGTCGGCCTTTTTTGGCTAACGCATCATCAACAATACTCCTGATCCTCAGCAGTGCAGCCTCATTGATTAAAGGCCCCTGATTGAAGTCGCCATCAATTGCAGGACCCACCGTAAGTCTGGAAACCGCTTCGGAAAACTTCTCAACAAACTCGTCATAGACACCATCCTGAACAAACAGACGATTCATACAAACACAGGTCTGACCTGAGTTCCGATACTTGGAGGCTATCGCACCCTGAACCGCCTGATCGACGTTGGCATCATCAAAAACGATGAAAGGCGCATTGCCACCTAACTCCAGTGAGATTTTTTTAACCGAGCCCGCACATTGCTTCATTAATAGTTTGCCTACAGCAGTCGATCCAGTAAACGACAGTTTCTTTATGACAGGACTGCCCGTTAACTCAGCACCGATTTCTTTGGCATCACCTGTGACAATATTAATAACACCTGCTGGAATACCCGCTCGTTCTGCCAGTTCTACCAGGGCAAGAGCCGACAGAGGCGTCAGCTCCGAAGGCTTGATAATAATGGTACAGCCTGCTGCCAGGGCAGGAGCTACTTTTCGAGCGATCATGGCATTAGGGAAATTCCAGGGTGTTATTGCAGCAACCACGCCGACCGGTTCCCGTGTGACCAGCACTCTCTGGCTGCTTTTGGTAGCAGGAATCAGATCACCATAAGCTCGTTTAGCTTCTTCGGCGTACCACTCTATGAAAGAAGCACCATACCTCACTTCGCCCCTGGACTCTGACAACGGTTTGCCCTGTTCAGTGGTCATCAGCATGGCCAGATCTTCCTGATTCTCCCGGATCAAGGTGTACCACTTGCGGAGTAAACCAGAACGTTCTGCTGCTGTTTTTGCTCGCCATCCTATAAAGGCTTCTTCTGCTGCTTTGATTGCGTTAAGAACATCTGAAGCCGCCAGCATGGGGATATGGGCAATCACCTTACCTGTAGCCGGGTTTTGAACGGGAAGCGTTTCTATGGCGCTGACCCACTTACCATTGATGTAGGCCTGCTGTTTGAAAAGACCGGAGTCGTTCAGTTTCATGGAGAACCCCTTGATAGTGCACGGCTTCAATGAACGAAGAGGCCTGGAGGTTGTTCACAACCTTAAAGTGTTTTGACACCCATGATCTTGAAAATCGAACAGGTCATAGCTGGCACGTTTTACATGCTGGGCATAGGCCATATCAAAAGCGTTCTGAACATCGGCTTCCAAATCGTTCCCGGCGATTTTGTCACATGAACAAGTCTCTCACTACCGTCGATGTGGGCCGCTCAGGGATATTTCTTTTGATGAACTGGAAAATCCGAAGGCATTGGAAGGCAGGATGTCTGAGAACTGCTACTGTTTTTCTTTTTTCCACAAAACAAAAACCCCAGCCGATCACTCAACTGGGGTTTTGCTTTATTCAATGCCTGG
>NZ_JAHHPS010000346.1:0-1037 GCF_024606275.1 Endozoicomonas sp. SESOKO4
GCGAAGCCAGTCTGATGACCATCCAGTCGTGACCGCCAGTGCGTCTTCTGCGGGTTTCCCAGCCATCATGCATATCGGCACCGCGACCCGGACGAAGCAGATTTTGCATTGGGCTGAAGAAAGCATCTGAGCAGCTGACAGGGCGAGCACCGTTCATCAGAGCCGATAGATCAACGGGCTCGTTGGGGAGAAGGTGTTGAGTGTTAAACAGGATTTTTCCATAGACTCTCAGACGGGCAACGCCGCCATCGGGGAAAATGGTCAGGCGAATATGAGTGGCTTCAACAGGCTGATCCAGACGAATCAGGTTGCGATGATCGGCTTCAACCGCCATTCTGGCGCTCATAGTCTGCCACTGGCTTTGCTCGTCGGGATCTGACTCGCTGGCAATGTATTCCAACTGAACGGCCCCGGGTGCATTACCTTTAAAGTGACGGGTATCAACTTCGACCCCTTCCACCATGCCGTGGGTCGCCAGTCTGACGATGACCCAATCATGATCGCCAGTGCGGCGCCGGCGGGATTCCCAGCCATCCATCCATTTACCGTAAGCCGTATATTTCTCCGGGAGAAAAACCGGCTCAGAGTCCAGCAGCAGGTTGTCTTTTTCAGCAAAGAAGTCATCGCTTGCAGACAGTACATCACCACCCAGGGCGCGGGCGGCCAGGTCGACTTTTGTCTGTCGCCACAGTATGGCTTCGTCTGAGCCATCAGCCCCTATAGAGCCATCAGCCATTTTTTTCATAGCATATCCTGATTTTTTGTTGGTTTTATTGGAATTTTATTATCCCCAAGATCAAGGGGGTATTTTTCTCTGAGTTCTGACAAAATGTATCTTGTGATTTTTGTGACCCTGCCAACAAAATGTTGACCAAATAGTCAGACTTTGGGAGTTTATGCCATAGATACTACGGGTCAATCAATATATTGATTTAAACACAGAAAAATAAGTCGGAGTCTGCCATGAATCACAGTGATAACAGCTACCCCAGAGACTTAACAGGGTATGGAAAGACCCCTCCTCACCCGCAATGGCC
>NZ_JAHHPS010000347.1:0-7061 GCF_024606275.1 Endozoicomonas sp. SESOKO4
CAGATCACCCTTGGTAATACCGGTGGCTGAAAACACCACGTTGTCAGAGCTGGCCTGATATCCATAGACACGTCCATTACCTCAATCAGCCTTTGCCCCGACTCATGTCGGCATTGATGACAAGGACAGTTATCGCGAAGCCAGAAGTAATGAAATGGCTTATCGTGGAAAAACAGATGATCATTGAAGAGCTCAAGCATGGCATCCCCCTTAAACCCACGGCTTCAGTTTTATTAAGTGTTTTGGCGACGGGTATTATTGTTCTGACTTAAACTCAAACTTAGCGGACCATTCTTTAAGAACAGCATCGCGCTCATTGGCCATTCGACCAAAATCAACGTCAGCCATGACAGCTTCAACATCGGGGTAATTTTTGACTTCGCCTTTCACATCCTTGTGAGCGACAACCGGGTAAACCGTGTTGTAAAGCTCATTGGCTTCTTCAGAAACCGACCAGTCAGCCAGTGCTTTTGCTGCATCGGACTTTATATTGACCAGACCAACTGCCTCTAAATCCCAGCCAACACCCTGAGGCATCACAAGATCTATTGGTGCACCCTGAGTTTTCAATTTAGCGCCACGCAGGGCAAATGAAATACCAATCACCGTTTCTCCTTGCGCTGCTTCAACACAGGGCTTGGAGCCAGAGTGAGTATATTTGGCAATATTTTTATCCAGAGCCTCCATATATGACCAGCCATTTTCTTCACCCATGGTTTGCAGCCAGGCAGCCACCTGAGTGTAACCCGTACCGGAAGAGGCTGGATTAGGCATGACAATATGCCCTTTGTAGACCGGATTCAGAAGGTCTTCCCATTTTTCAGGTTTTGGCAGAGCCAGTTTTTCAGCCTCTACGCTGTTGAAACAGATCGCATTAAAAAAAGCATCATGTCCGTACCAGGCTTTATCGCTTTCCGGATCCACCATGCCGGATTTAAGCTCGGAGACACCTTCCGGGGTATAGGCTTTAATAATGCCCTGATTTTTCAGCAGCACCTGGGATGAAGCAGCCAGCCCCCACACCACATCAGCAGGAGTTCCTTTTCCTTCTGCAAGTATTCTGGCAGTGATTACCCCGGTAGAATCACGAACCCAGTTGATTGTGATATTCGGATGCTCTTTCTCAAAAGCCTCTTCGAATGTTGATAGCAGATCTGTTTCAAAAGCCGTGTAAACAGTCAGTTCCTCAGGCGAATTAGCCCAAGAAGAAGCGCTAGCAACAGATACTGATACCAGAGCTAGACCAGTCATCCATTTTTTCATAGGGTCATCTCCAATCACAAGCGACCTGAACCAAACTACATATTCTGGCACCACCGTACACTGGCTATGTTTCAATCAAATGAAACCCTTTTATCTATGCCTTATCAATTACTCCCGGAGTTGGAAATATGATGTCGTTTAAATACTTACAGACAAAAAAAACCCCGGAAAAAATCCGGGGTTTTTATAGGGTGGTCTAGATTACCAGTGATTCAGTATCACTCGATGATCTTGGCAACAACACCAGCACCTACAGTACGACCACCTTCACGGATAGCGAAGCGCAGACCGTCTTCCATCGCTACTGGAGCGATCAGGGTAGCTACGAAGTTAATGTTGTCACCTGGCATCACCATTTCAACGCCTTCTGGCAGTTCTACAGCACCGGTCACGTCAGTGGTACGGAAGTAGAACTGAGGACGATAGCCCTTGAAGAATGGAGTGTGACGACCACCTTCGTCCTTGGACAGAATGTAAACTTCTGCTTCGAACTTGGTGTGAGGCGTTACAGTTCCTGGCTTGATCAGACACTGACCACGCTCAACTTCTTCACGCTTGGTACCACGCAGCAGCGCACCAATGTTCTCACCTGCACGACCTTCGTCCAGCAGCTTACGGAACATTTCAACACCGGTAACAGTCGTCTTGGTAGTCTCTTTGATACCAATGATTTCAACTTCTTCACCAACAGTGATGATACCACGCTCAACACGACCAGTGACTACAGTACCACGACCAGCGATAGAGAATACGTCCTCGATAGGCATCAGGAACGGCTGATCGATAGCACGCTCTGGCTCGGGGATGTATTCGTCCAGGGTTTCAACCAGCTTCTTAACGGCGGAAGTACCCATTTCGTTGTCGTCTTTACCTTCCAGAGCCATCAGGGCAGAACCAGTGATGATTGGAGTGTCGTCACCTGGGAACTCGTAAGTGTCCAGCAGCTCACGAACTTCCATTTCAACCAGTTCCAGCAGCTCTTCGTCGTCTACCATGTCAGCTTTGTTCAGGAATACCACGATGTAAGGTACGCCAACCTGACGAGACAGCAGGATGTGCTCACGAGTCTGAGGCATGGGGCCGTCAGCAGCGGAACATACCAGGATAGCGCCGTCCATCTGGGCAGCACCGGTGATCATGTTCTTAACGTAGTCGGCGTGTCCTGGGCAGTCTACGTGAGCGTAGTGACGGCTAGGAGAGTCGTACTCTACGTGAGCAGTAGAGATGGTAATACCACGCTCACGCTCTTCAGGAGCGTTATCGATCTGAGAGAAGTCTTTAGCTTCGCCACCCCATACTTCTGCACATACGCGAGTCAGTGCAGCCGTCAGAGTAGTTTTACCGTGGTCAACGTGACCGATGGTGCCGACATTTACGTGCGGCTTCGAACGTTCAAATTTTTCCTTAGCCATTTCTCTTGACCCTTAGATAGATATCAATGGTTCGGGGGGTAGTGATTCTCGGTACAGCATTCTAACAGCCCTTTATGTCTGTTAGAACACCGCACATACACTATTAACCCTGATTTTTAATGACCGCTTCAGCAATGCTGGCGGGAGCTTCGGCATACTCGCTGAATTCCATCGAGTATGTAGCACGCCCCTGAGTTGCTGAACGCAGATCTGTGGCGTAGCCGAACATTTCACCCAGTGGCACCTGAGCGTTAATGACCTTACCGGAAGGTGTGTCTTCCATACCCTGAACAATACCGCGACGACGGTTCAGGTCACCCATAACGTCACCCATGTAGTCTTCAGGTGTCACCACCTCAACTTTCATCATGGGCTCCATCAGAACAGGGTTAGCCTGTGGCGCGTATTTCTTCAGACATTGAGAAGCAGCGATTTTAAACGCCATTTCGTTGGAGTCAACATCGTGGTAAGAACCATCATACAGACGAGCTTTCAGACCCAGCAGAGGGTAGCCGGCGATAACACCGTTCTGCATCTGCTCTTCCAGACCCTTCTGAACAGCCGGGATGTATTCCTTGGGAATAACACCACCAACAATCTCGTTGACGAACTGAAGACCTTCTTCACCTTCTTCAGCCGGAGAGAACTCGATCACAACGTGACCGTACTGACCACGACCACCAGACTGCTTGGCAAATTTGTGGTTAGCGTCAACGGTGGCTTTCAGCTTCTCACGATAAGCAACCTGAGGCTTACCAATGTTAGCTTCAACCTTGAACTCGCGACGCATACGGTCAACGATGATGTCCAGATGCAGCTCACCCATACCGGAGATGATGGTCTGACCACTCTCTTCGTCGGTGTGAACACGGAAAGAAGGATCTTCCTGAGCCAGTTTACCCAGAGCGATACCCATCTTCTCCTGGTCGGCCTTGGTCTTAGGCTCAACCGCAACAGAGATTACCGGTTCCGGGAACTCCATGCGCTCCAGAGTAATAACGCTGTCCATGGCGCACAGAGTGTCACCCGTGGTTACGTCCTTCATGCCGATCAGAGCAACGATATCACCCGCCAGACACTCTTTGAGTTCTTCACGGTTATTAGAGTGCATCTGAACCATACGACCCACACGCTCACGCTTGCCCTTGACAGGGTTGTAAACGGTGTCGCCGGAATTCAGGGTACCGGAGTAGCTACGAATGAAGGTCAGGGTGCCCACGAATGGGTCGGTAGCAATTTTGAACGCCAACGCAGAAAACGGAGCATTGTCGTCAGCTTCACGGGTTTCAACCGTGTCTTTACCGTCGTCCAGGATACCTTCAATGGCCTTAACTTCTTTCGGAGAAGGCATGTATTCGATGACGGCATCCAGAACGGCCTGTACACCCTTGTTCTTGAATGCGGAACCGCCGAATACCGGAATAATTTCGTTAGCCAGGGTGCGAGCACGGATACCGGCCTTGATTTCTTCCTCAGAGAGTTCACCTTCTTCCAGGTACTTCTCCATCAGCTCTTCAGTAGCCTCGGCAGCGGCTTCGACCATGTACTCGTGCATTTCGGCACACACATCGGCCATCTCAGCAGGAATGTCTTCGTAGGCGAAGGTCATGCCCTGGTCCGCTTCGTTCCAGATGATCGCCTTCATCTTAACCAGATCGACAACACCCTTGAACTCGTCTTCAGAACCAATGGTCATCTGCATGGGAACGGCATTAGCGTTCAGACGATCACGCAGCTGGTCGACTACCATCTGGTAGTTAGCACCGGTACGGTCCATCTTGTTGACGAAGACCATGCGCGGTACTTCGTACTTGTCAGCCTGGCGCCATACAGTTTCAGTCTGAGGCTGAACACCGGAGGAACCACACAGAACAACAACAGCGCCATCCAGTACCCGCAGGGAACGCTCAACTTCGATGGTGAAGTCAACGTGTCCGGGGGTGTCGATGATGTTGACACGATGCTCATCAAACTGAGCATCCATACCACGCCAGAAGCAGGTGGTAGCCGCAGAAGTGATGGTAATACCACGCTCCTGCTCCTGCTCCATCCAGTCCATGGTAGCCGCACCATCGTGCACCTCACCAATTTTGTGGCTCAGACCAGTGTAGAACAGGACACGCTCAGTGGTCGTTGTCTTACCCGCGTCAACATGGGCACAAATACCAATATTGCGATAGCGGTCAATAGGGGTTTTACGGGCCACGACTCAATCCTCTGATACTTAGAAACGGTAGTGAGAGAACGCTTTGTTAGCTTCAGCCATGCGATGCACGTCTTCACGCTTCTTGACAGCAGCACCCTTGTTCTCGGCAGCATCCATCAGCTCGCCGGCCAGGCGCAGATCCATGGACTTCTCACCACGCTTGCGCGCAGCGTCTACCAGCCAGCGCATAGCCAGGGCCGTGCGACGGCTTGGACGAACTTCTACAGGTACCTGGTAGGTAGCACCACCGACACGGCGGGATTTTACTTCTACCACAGGAGCGATGGACTCGAGCGCTTTTTCAAACTGCTCCAAAGGATCCTTGCTGGTACGCTCCTGAACTTTGTCCAGTGCGCCATAGACGATTTTCTCGGCAACAGACTTCTTACCGGAAACCATCACATGGTTAATGAATTTTGCCAGCGTCTTGTTATGAAACTTTGGATCTGGCAGTACTTCGCGCTTGGCGACTACGCGTCTTCTTGGCATTGATAAGCCCTCTTTTCGGCCTTCAGGTAGCTCAGGAAAAAACTCCTGACCTTACTCTTATCAACCTACTGTTTAAATGCTTGCTCTAATGAGCGTTCTCAAGTCTAGTCTCTAGACACTAGTTTCAAGCTACTAGTTCAAGACTTAGGCTTTTTGGTACCGTACTTGGAACGGCCCTGCTTACGGTCGTTAACACCCTGGGTATCCAGGCTACCGCGAACGGTGTGGTAACGAACACCTGGCAAGTCTTTTACCCGACCGCCACGGATCAGAACAACACTGTGCTCTTGCAGGTTATGACCTTCACCACCGATGTAGGAAGTCACTTCGAAGCCGTTGGTCAGACGCACACGACAAACTTTACGCAGCGCAGAGTTTGGCTTCTTGGGAGTAGTAGTGTAAACACGGGTGCATACACCGCGACGCTGTGGGCAGGCCTGCAGCGCAGGAACGTCGGTCTTTTTGACCTTACGCTTACGAGGCTTGCGAACCAGCTGGTTAATTGTTGCCATTGGCGAACTCCAGTCGTTTCTAAGTGAGTAAGAATCTGCTGCGTCAGAGGAGTGCGCAGAAGATTCTTTGCTTCAACGGCAAAAGCCGGCGTAAAAACCGGCATCTACCAACCCCTGAAAATACAGCTAGGGGCAATATAAAGCGGCGAAATTTTACGGAATGCAGGAAATGGCGTCAAGCCTGTGGATAACACAATTCGAATAAAAGAGAAAACTCGCGGGGGTAAAATCTTGCCTGTTGCGGTTCACTCTGGGTCACCGAGTTGTGCTAAAGTCCCGCCCATACCCTAGATCACTTTCAGGATTAACATGAAACGCGAACTGGCGATTGAATTCTCACGTGTGACCGAAGCGGCAGCACTGGCTGGCTATAAATGGCTTGGCAGAGGCGATAAGAATGCGGCGGACGGCGCAGCGGTTGAGGCTATGAGAGCCATGCTCAACAAGGTTGAGATAGATGGCGAGATTGTCATTGGTGAAGGCGAAATCGACGAAGCCCCCATGCTTTATATCGGCGAAAAAGTTGGCAGAGGTCAGGGCGAGAGCATTGATATTGCCGTTGATCCTATTGAAGGTACCCGCATGACCGCAATGGGACAGAACAATGCCGTGGCTGTTCTGGCCGCCGGCGAGAAAGGCTCTTTCCTGAAAGCACCCGACATGTACATGGAAAAACTGGTTGCAGGCCCCGGTGCAAAAAACGCCATCGACCTGAAGCTGGGTCTTAAAGAGAACATCCACAATGTCGCCAAAGCGCTGCACAAACCCATAGAAAACCTGACCGTGATCACTCTGTCCAAGCCTCGTCACGACAGTGCTATTGCGATGATGCAAAAAATGGGTGTAAAAGTTTTTGCCATTCCCGACGGTGACGTAGCCGCTTCTATCCTGACCTGTATGCCTGACAGTGAAGTCGACATGATGTACTGCATCGGCGGTGCACCAGAAGGTGTGGTATCAGCAGCCGTGATTCGCGCACTGGGTGGCGACATGCAGGGTCGCCTGATGACTCGTGACGAAGCCAAGGGCGACACCCCTGAAAACAAGGCTGCCGGTGACATTGAGCGCAGCCGTTGTAAAGAGATGGGCATTGAGCCCGGTAACCTGTTGCGTCTGGATGATATGGCCAGCTCTGACAACGTGGTGTTTTCAGCCACCGGTATTACCAAGGGTGATCTG
>NZ_JAHHPS010000348.1:0-1671 GCF_024606275.1 Endozoicomonas sp. SESOKO4
ACGTCTTCACTGTTACCTTCACTGTAACTTAGCATTCTGAGACAGTGCGCTTTTTGCGAATAAGCGCCTGCAGTGGCGGGGTATTTCTGCAGCGCCGATTCCACAGACTCAAGCGCTTTTTTAAGGTTATTTCGTCCTGACTCAAGGTCATTGTCTGTTATCTGCCCGGTAGCCAGCCTGAAATAATGGATCGAGCATGTCAGTAAAGTATTGGCACTTTCCTGACATCCGCTCATTAATTCCATAAATCTTGTGGTCCCGGCATAGATACTCAGGAGTGTGTATTCACATTCACTCGCGTGGTATAAATCACAGCAACGATGGAGCAGTTTTAGAGACCGTTCTTTTTTATTCATCATCCGCCAGAGGCGAACCAGAGTCAGATCAATATCGCGAGTCCCGCTGGGTTTGCACAGGTTTTCCTCATTGTTATCGGGGTGCTTGCCAATGATGTTCAGCAACAGTCTTTCACACCGTTTATATTTGCCCGTTAACTCCCAAAGTCGCGCCATGGCCAGGTCAATGAGAGGATGCCCATAGGGCTTGCACAGAAATTCTTCAGTGGCTTCGGGGTGCTTGCCGCTCATGTTCAGAAGCAGTCTTTCACTCCATTCACTCTTGCCCATTGCCTGCCAAAGGAGTGCCTGGTTCAGATTAATATCGAAATTCCCGCAAGGTTGGCACAGGTCTTCTGCACAGGCATTGGGATCCTTGCCACTCATGTTCAGCAGCAGTCTTTCAGAGCGTTTAAATTTGCTCGCTATCTGCCAATGCCTTACCAGAGTCAGGTCAATCATAAAATCTTCAGAGGGTCTGCACAGGTCGTCCTCGCTGTCGTCGGGGTGCTTGTTAATCATGTTCAAGAGTAATTTTTCCGTGAGTTTATATTTGCCCTGCAGCTCCCAGACTCGCAGCAGAGCCAGGTCAATCTCACGGTCTCCATAGGGCGTGCAGAGGTCTTCCTCAGTGTCATAGAGGTGCTTGTCACTCATGTTCAACAGCAATCTTTCAGCCCATTGATATTTGCCCATCCTCTGCCAGTGTCGCGCCAGGGCCAGATCAGTATCACGGTCTCCATAGGGAGTGAAGAGTTCTTCCTCAGTGCCATGCAGGCGCTTGCCACTTATATTCAGCAGCAGTCTTCCAACCCGTTCATGTTTACACATCAGCTCCCAGAGTCGCAGCAGAGCCAGATCAATTTCATCATTTCCACAGGGTTGACAAAGGAACTCCTCACTGTGGTTGGCTTGCTTGCCACTCATATCCAGCAGTAAATCTTCTGCCCATTCATATAAGCCCCGCTCCTGCAAGAGTCTCACCAGAGCAATATTGACAATCTGGAGCTGTTTATGCAGTGTTTTTGCAGTGGCAGCGCATCGATTCGACAGCAGTATTCTGGTCAGCTCTTTTTTCATATTCACCAGGAGTGTTTCAGCCATCTGGTGTTTTTCCATCGTCTGCCACAGACGGGCATTGGAAATATCAGCCTCAAAACTCTGGGAATGCTGGCAAAGGATCTCTTCATCAGCATCGGGGTCCATATTTCTCAGTTTTACAAGTCGTTTTTCAGCATCCGAGCGTGATCCAAGCGCCTCTTCACAGCGGCTCAGGGTCAAGTCAAGGTTAGGAATGACGGAAGCCCCGAATGCAGTCAATGGTCCATTCAGTCTG
>NZ_JAHHPS010000349.1:0-6522 GCF_024606275.1 Endozoicomonas sp. SESOKO4
GACCTACATCAATGGTCAGCACAGGACTTCTTTTAATGAGCGCCTGACAGGGTCTGGCATTCAGGCTCTGCAGGAAGCTTTGGGTATCTCACCTTTTGTTTCAGCTAAGAAAACGACCATTCAGGGGAAGCTGGCTTGGGATGGACCTCCGATGGGTATCAATATAGTGTCACTGACAGGTGCCGTTCGACTAAAGCTGGAAAATGGTACCCTGCAGAAGGTAGAAGGGGGAGCCGGCGCCTTGAAAATGTTCGGCATCCTGAATATGGAGGCTCTGACCCGGCGTCTGCGTCTCGATTTTTCTGACCTCTACAAGAAAGGCATCAGTTTTGACCGTCTGGATGGGGTCGTGCGGTTCGACGAAGGAATTATCACTTTTGATAAGCCTCTTGAAATTGATGGTCCTTCGTCGAACTTCAAGCTGGATGGCCGTGTAGACAGTGTCACTGAAAGTATGGACATGAGTCTGGTTGTTACACTTCCATTATCGTCTAATCTGCCGATACTCAGTGTCTTGCTTGGATCTGCACCTCAGGTGGCCGGTCTGATTTATCTGGCGGATATGCTGGTGGGTAAACAGGTGGATCAGCTGGCCAGTATTCGCTACCGAATCAGAGGCTCTTTTGACAACCCTGAGGTGACTCTGGATCAATTATTCTCCAGCAAAGCCCGAAAACCAGGTCAGACAGAGATTCCCAAGCGGAAAAAACCCTGAGTCAGAAACAGCCTTAAGCAAAATGGGAATGCTTTTTTTGTCCATAGGTGTGACAATCTCTTTATAACGATGTAGGCCTGCTCCGAATAATCAAGCAGGCAATGGATAATAGCTAGGGCCTGAATAAACTATGACCGACATTCTTACACAGGCGCGAAATCATTTGCTGGCGCCGGCAAATATCGGTGACAACGAGCTGGGCAGAGTGCTTGACAGTATTCTGGGGCATTCGGTTGACGCAGCGGATCTCTACTTTCAGTCAACACGTCATGAAGTCTGGGCGCTGGAAGACAGTATCATCAAAGAAGGCAGCTTCAATGTAGACCGGGGTGTAGGTGTACGTGCTATCAGTGGCGAGAAAACCGGCTTTGCCTATTCCAACGAAATCATTTTACCGGCCCTGGAGCAGGCTGCGGGCGCGGCCCGGAGTATTGCTCGTCTGGGTCAGGAGCATCAGATTCAGGCCTGGAACCGAAGTCAGCCACTGGCTCTTTACGGCACGGATAATCCTCTGGACTCCATGAGTCGTGAAGATAAAGTGTCTCTGCTCAAGGCTGTTGACCAGGAAGCCAGAAAAGCGGATCCAGCGGTTAAGCAGGTTAACGTCAGTCTGGCGGGTGTCCACGAAGTGGTTCTGGTGGCTGCTTCTGATGGTACTCTGGCTGCGGATATACGGCCGTTGGTACGTATGAGCGTCAGTGTTATTGCCGAGAAAGATGGCCGTATTGAGCGAGGTTCTGCCGGTGGAGGTGGTCGTGGTGACTATCTGCAGTTTATCCAAAATGATAAAGGCTTGAGCTATGCCCGTGAAGCGGTGCGACAGGCTCTTGTGAATCATGAAGCTGTTGCTGCTCCGGCTGGGACCATGCCGGTCGTATTGGCTCCGGGTTGGTCGGGTGTTCTGCTGCATGAAGCCGTAGGACACGGTCTGGAAGGCGACTTTAACCGTAAAGGCAGTTCTGCCTACGCAGGTCGTGTCGGTGAGAGGGTTGCTTCGCCGCTATGCACCATTGTTGATGACGGCACGCTGACAGGCCGCAGAGGCTCCCTGAATCTGGACGACGAAGGTGTACCCACCGAATCAACGGTTCTGGTTGAGAACGGTATCCTGAAAGGCTACATGCAGGATAAGCTGAATGCCCGTCTGATGGGCGTTGCTTCTACGGGTAATGGACGTCGAGAGTCTTATTCTCATCTGCCCATGCCACGAATGACCAACACCTACATGTTGGCTGGCAAAAGCGATCCGGGTGAGATTGTTGCCAGTGTTGATAAAGGAATCTACGTCGCCAATATGGGCGGTGGTCAGGTCGATATTACTTCTGGCAAATTTGTATTTTCCACCAGTGAGGCTTACCTGATTGAGAATGGCAAGGTAACCACTCCGGTTAAAGGCGCTACGCTGATCGGCAACGGACCGGATGTTATGAATCAGGTCTCTATGGTCGGCAATGATCTGGAGCTGGATCCGGGCGTTGGTGTTTGCGGT
This sequence comes from Endozoicomonas sp. SESOKO4, assembly GCF_024606275.1. Lineage (NCBI taxonomy): Bacteria > Pseudomonadati > Pseudomonadota > Gammaproteobacteria > Oceanospirillales > Endozoicomonadaceae > Endozoicomonas > Endozoicomonas sp. SESOKO4. The sequence continues at coordinate 2,205 of NZ_JAHHPS010000349.1, forward strand.
AAAGACGGTCAGTCTGTGCCTGTTGGTGTTGGCCAGCCCACGCTCAAAATCGATGAAATCACGGTAGGCGGAACAGCCTGATTCGTCAGGAAAATGGCAGGTAAACCTGCCTATTTATCGAACTCTGTTGGCAAACCATTGTTTTCATGATGTTGCTTCATCAAAGCAATGTCGGAAGCAATGGTTCTCCCCTGTGAGAGATGTGGCAGTTGATCCGGCTCGAAAAAACCGACCTCTGATATTTCGATGTTGGCAGTTGGGCTGCCACCCTTGAGTTCACACAAAAACAGCATTTTGATCAGGTGGTGAGGGTTTCTGGGAGAGTAGGGGTGTTTATGAACATCACGCACAGCCACCAGCTTCCGGGCTTTGACAATATACCCTGACTCTTCCAGAGTTTCCCGTTCTGCTCCCAGAGCTGGGGACTCGCAGACGTCGGCCCAGCCGCCGGGCAGAGCCCAGCAACCATCAGAGCGTTCTCTTACCAGCAGGATACGACCTTCCTGAAACACTCCAGCCCGGATATCGAGCTTGGGTGTGGTATAGCCTGTTTCAGGAAGAAAATAGTGATCGACTTTTTCAATGGGAGCGCCTGCAAGAAGTGCTGTCATTTCGTGGGCAATGTCCTGAAGCTGCTGGTAGCGCTCCAGATCAAAGCCGCCGTCGGTATAGGTTATTCCGTTCTGAGCAATGGCGCGAATCTTTTCAACCCAGTTTGTCCATGGATTTTTCTGCATAGTATTTGCCTGTCCATTGATGAATCTGTTCACTTTAGTACAGTCGGCTGATGCTAAGTATTATTTTGACTGTTCAGCGTCCACCTCCTCTTTTGGCCTTCCAGACCCCAAGAGCGCAGCAAATCTTCGGCTACCGGGCGAGGATTCCAATAGTACTTTTATGCTGATGGTCAGAGGGACTGAGAGCAGCATGCCAATCGGGCCCAATAACCAGCCCCAGATCAGCAACGATAAAAAAACGACCATGGACGAAAGACCGAGTCCCTTACCTAATACTCTTGGCTCAAGCATGTTACCAATCAGCATGTTGATCAGGAAATAGCCAGCTGAAACAAATAGTGCTTCAGAAAAACCCAGTTGCAGCAAAGTGATCAGGATGCCGGGAATGGCCGCCAGTATGGAACCAATGTTTGGAATAAAGTTCAGGGCAAAAGCCAGAATGCCGCCCAAAAGGTAAAAGTTAACCCCTCGCAATCCTAGCAATAGAGCGACCAGTAATCCTGTGAGCACACTGATGGCCGTTTTCAGGGCAACATAACGATTGACCGAGGCAACAAATCTTTCGAGATCTTTCAGCTGCTGGTCCGGATCAGACATGGAACGGATCAGTTTATTTCTCAGTAGCGGTGCCTCGGCCAGCATGAATATAACCGTCAGAAAGATCAGGAAAACATAACTGGTGGCACTGCCCATATGGGTCAGCATGGACGTTAAAAAGCTAAAGATGGATGAGGTATCCAATGGTTCAGCGATGGATTTCAGATCCAGATTAATGTTGCGTTGCGCCAGTTTGTCACTGATCTGATGAATCATATCGATCGTTTGCTGCTTATACCCTGGCAGCGCCTTGGCAAAGTCCTGTAAGGCACTGCCAATGGAAGCCACAATCATCATCATAGTGATGATTAGCACCGAGACTACTAACAGAATGCCCAGCACCCTGGGAATATGCAGTCGGCTCAAGGCGTTAATGGCTGGGTTGAGAAGAATCGCCAGGAAGTAGGAAAACAGCAGGAGAGAGAGTATTTCACTGCCCAGACGAATACCGGCAAGAATGATCACCAGTGAGGCAGCTGTCACTATGTAGCGGCTAATGTTCTGTATTTCGGCGGATTGCATACTTGATTCTTGCTCCTTTTGAATATGTTCAAGGTTCAAGATTTGAGCTCTGCTTGCAAAAATCGACTGTCACCATCGTTGCGAGCCATGGAGGGCCAGGGGCGAATACTATGTCGACCCACCCTGGCTAGCTTAGTGAGAAAGTTGCCATCATTATACTAGAATGCTTTCTAAACGGCCTTGGGTGTATCGCAGCTGAAGCAGCAGGGCGTTATGCACAGGGTGCCAGGACAAATGGGCTGGCCTTGATGTTGTCGTGCAAATTAAATAGTCGACCATGTACTAAAATCCTAATGCCAGATATGTGAGGCTAAACATGATGAGTAATGTCGCATGCTTATTTTTTATATCAATAATCGCATTTACCTCTAACGCTGCCTATTCTGACTATTGCACAATAGTTACAAAGACATACGTAGAAAGCCTTAAGAATGGTAACGAATGCAATGGCATATTGCCATTATTCAGTGATCAAGATGACTTGGTGTATTCACCCAAATATGGAAAAATTACAGCTAAATACTTATTTTGTCATGAAGATAATGGTGTGAAGTATGATGTTGTTAATCAACAGCTTTTGGCTGACTGTGTATTATATTTAACTCTAAATATTGATGGCACTAACAGGCCATATGTAGATGTTTTTAAACTTGATAAAAATGGGAAAATCAAATCTTTATCCATTTATCATGGCCCATCGACATTATAATTGACATCCACCACCATCTGGTATCAATAGCCTTTTGAATTTTTTTGATAACACTTCACCAACTAAGCTGATGGTTTTTGTAGCGTATGCTGGCCGTTAAGGCAGATAGTACAATGCTAAACAGTGCACACCAACTCCTGCTGTGTGTCGTATGAGTTTCTAAAATTCGATAGCCAATACGGGATGGTTGTTCAGTAAACCTGAACCCGACCTCGGAGTGAGTGGGTTCAGGAGCTTAAGGGGAGCGAGTCATCAAGTCTTCAGGTAACGACTCAGAATGTGCTGCTTGAAGTGATCTGCATTCAGCGGTTCGCCGGTGGCCTGAGTGTATAGTTCGTGAGTTTCCAGCTTGCAGCCTTGCTGCCAGATGTTTTCTGTCAGCCAGTTAAATACCGGCTCCAAATCGCCGGTAGCGATGCGGCTCTCTACATCGGGCAATTGTCGCTTAACAGTGGCAAACTGCTGTGCTGCGTACATGGCACCCAAAGTATAGCTTGGGAAGTAGCCAAAAGCGCCCATTGGCCAGTGAATGTCTTGCATACAGCCGGTGCTGTGATTTTCGCCGGTGGCAAGGCCCAGGTAAGCCTGCATTTTCTCATCCCAGATCTGGGGCAGGTCATCCACCAGCAGTTCTCCCTCGATCAGTGCCTTCTCGATTTCATAACGCAGGATGACATGCATGGGATAACTGATTTCATCGGCGTCTACGCGGATAAAACCGGGCTTTACCCGGTTGTAGATCTTCTCAAGGTTAATCTGGCTGAAACGCTCATCCTCCTGACCTTCTGACAGGTGTTTCACGATCAGAGGTCTGATGAGCTTCAGGAACTCCGGGCTGCGACCCAGCTGCATTTCAAAAAACAGACTTTGGCCTTCATGGACCCCCATTGAGCGGTAGGAGCCAAGTGGCAGCGACCTCAGATCTGCCGGAAGATTCTGGTTATAGCGGGCGTGACCTGTTTCGTGGATCGTTCCCATCAGGGATTCAACGAAGTCTTGTTCGTTATATCGGGTAGTGAGGCGAACATCTTCCGGAACCCCACCACAGAATGGGTGGACACTGACGTCCAGTCGGCCATGATTGAAGTCAAACCCCAGCAGTTTCATAACATCCAACCCGAGGGCTTTCTGGTTCTCGGCAGGGTAGTGGCCCTGACTGGCTATCAGAGAATCATTCTTTTGCTGTTCGACAACGGTTTGCAAGGTTTCTGGCAGCCAGCTCTTGAGGTGACCAAAAAGAACATCCAGCTCTTTGGAAGTCATACCGGGTTCATAAAGCTCCAGCAGGGCGTCGTAGCCTCTGGCGCCGGATGCGGCGGAGCGAATACTGGCCTCTTCACGGGCTAGTTTGACCACTTCTTTCAGGTTTTCGGAGAAGCCTTTCCAGTCATTTTTCGGCCGCTGGGTTCGCCAAGCGTGCTCACACTTCGAACTGGCCAGAGACTGAGCTTTGACCAGTTCTGCTGGCATAACAGAGGCTTTTCTCCAGCTTCGTTCCATTTCCCGGATAGAACTTTGTGTTACCGTGTCGTCAGCTTTTTCCCGGGCTTCCTGAAGCCAATGGCCTACCTGTTCTTCAGTCAGCAGTTCGTGCATCAGGCCAAAAAGTTCTGCCAGTGCTTCAGATCGAGCCTGGTTGCCCCCGGAAGGCATTATGGCGGACTGATCCCAACTGGCAATAGCGGAAAGATGTTGAAAACGGTAAAGCTTGTTGAAACGTTCTACCAGTTGGTTGTAGGCCTGGTTCATAGTT
>NZ_JAHHPS010000350.1:0-1151 GCF_024606275.1 Endozoicomonas sp. SESOKO4
ACCAATTTATTGCAACCGCAGTAGGACAGCCTTAAGTCCGACAGGCTGCTAGCAGGCTTCCCGACAAACTGCTGGCTTCAAAGCGGCAATTGCCCGATGTGCGCAGTGTCTTATGCTGCCAGATTAGCACTAGCGGGTTTAAAGCCAATATTCTGCTTGTCACTGTCGCAACTGACTATCTGCATGTTGCCTGCAGACTCAGGAGTAGCGCTAAACGCACTTCCCCGGTTGAGGTTTTTATGAAGTCAGCACCGGCTTCAATGCAGATATCGTTGGCTCAACGAATCATAATCGGGTGATCAGGCTGAGTCTCACTGATACTTAAAATTCGGCACTCCTGCAATCCATGGGCTAGTTTATCTGAGCATTCATAAACTGGATAAGGTAGATGTTGATGACACACTCCATTGCTCAATTACCTACAGCAACAAAGCAATCGATATTTTTCCAACATAACAAGGCTCATCAGTCGGTTGCTGCTTCCCTTGGCCTCATCATGATGGTTTGTCCCTGCTCTAAACTGCTGGCAAAAAACCCTTTCTCAATGCCTGTGGAGGAGATATTTACTGAAGATAAAACGACAAAAACGTCTAGCTTTCTGGACGATTTGATTAACCACAATGTTTATTTAGGAACCCCCCCCTCCTTTTACCCTCAACCCGAATACGACACATCTCATCTTTGCTTTAAATCATGAAAATGAACGAGACGAAAAAATGGATGTGCATACAGAAGAACCACAGGGCGCTGAAGCACTGCAGCCTCAGCCTTTAATGCAAATCCCGCTCCCATTGATAACCCATGCACAAATTACTGCCAATATCCAACAGTTGAATACAGGCCTGAATGGAGACGCTCTGATCCTGAATACTATGTTGAGTTACGTCCCGGTTACTCTCCCCAATGAGAGCCTGACAATTCTGAGTATGATTCAACAAGTGAAAAAAGCACTCCATGTTGAGTCTGACGAAAACCAGAATGTGTTACTAGGCGTTCTCATTAACATCCAGGGTACTGAATCTCCTGTCGATATCACCAGGCCAGAAGATCAACAGAGCCTCGCGATGTTGATGGTGAGTTACTATACAGCCATCCACTGCAAGGGAGCCCACCCACAAGCCGCTTATTGGTTTTTTCACTCATTCCTGCTT
>NZ_JAHHPS010000351.1:0-6204 GCF_024606275.1 Endozoicomonas sp. SESOKO4
CTCAATTTCTTGCAATCCTCGCTACGGACGCTTAAGTCCGACAGGCTGCTAGTCTACCAATCCATAATATTCATCAGCATTCTGGTGAGCTTAAACAATAGCAAAAACTCAACGATATAAACTGGAGTGATCATCGTCTTAGACACTTCATTTGGCAGATGCCGTTAGCATGACTGTCTACACTCAGGCTCAGGCCGACATCGCTGATGGTAGAGAGGTTACCGATGAACAAAACCGACATTGTCAAAGAGAAGCTCCAGAATTCCATTTATACTCTTGGCGAGGCTATCCGAAGCAGGGATTGGACAACGCTGGAAGTTTTGGATTCTGAAGCACGTCAGGCGATCGAAGAAGCGCTGGAAAGTGGCTCTGCTCCCTCGGAAGAGGTGAAGGATCTGCTCGAAGAACTCCAGACGCTCTATCAGGGAATGATATCAGCCTGCCAGCTTGAACGAGATCGTGTACAGGAACAGTTGACGGTCAGTAAACGTCGCCAGCAAGCGATTGAGAACTATCAGAAAAGTAACAAACGTTGAGGTTGCCCGGTTCTGGATTTTGCAGACATTCATTCGAAGCGCTGCGGAATCATGGTGTTAATAAATCAGAACCAGAGTATTTCGAAGCCCACTTTCTTGGGGTGATCTATCCTTCTTGTCTGTGAACCAGAATGCCAGGATAGAATTATTCAATACCTACTCCTTATGGCGCCGCTGTTTTTGGTACTCGGGTTGTCTGTCGTCTGTCAGGCTGAACCGTGGACAGGATGTTTTGCTGTCGGGGCTGAACCAAATGCAGGATTTTCGCATCAGAGCTTTTCTATCAAAGGTGTCCGACATTCACCGCAGGGTAACCCGTCAGATATTGCCGACACAAATGGCTATACAGGACCAACCAGGCCGCCTGATGACAAACCACACAGACTTGGCGGCTATGGGATAAAAGCGACCATCATTGAGTCGATTTCGTGGCAGTTACTTTATGCCACTGACCTGCAGGTGGCTCACAAACTGATACTGACCATCAAAGACGCCCCCCTGAATTCCAATCCTTATTCATGGTTATCTGTAGAAGTGCTTGTCGCTGTCGGTTGGCTTTTAAAAAGCTATTGGAACTCCGGGTTACTGATGTCTAACCCGATTGAACAACAAAAGGTGAGTCAGGACCATTCGTTAGACACTATTACAATGATGTTTGGCTCTGGACACAACCAGCGACCACATCAACCATCAACATCATCGGGACAGCGAGCTCCACAAGCTGCTAATCTCCCCGGAGGCTTTATCTCCAGCCTCATGTATTCTGACTCAGGCGGTAGTGGAGGAGGTTCTCAACAACACTCACATACTTTGGGTTTAAATTGTTTCGTTCACCCTTGTCGTGGTGTTTGTAGTTTCCGACCATTCTCTGATAATGGAAGCCCCGATAATTGGCTGCTGAATTCGGCAGAAACTTCGATGGGCTTCAACGGAGCAAACCCCGGACAGAGCTCATGCCCTCATTTGGCTAATAAACACAGCATTAGTCGCATAGACGATTTTGATCCTTTTGAAGCGACGCATTTCGAACAAAACGAAATACTGGATGATCTTTCTGGTATTCAACTCTCGTTGATTTCTAATCAACTGCTTGATTTGGCGTATGAGTTTGACTGCAACCCTGCCAACAATGCCTGCGCTTTGGATGAGGTTGCCTTAGACAGGGACACCTCAGACTCAATGCGTGCGGGGGGCACCTATCCAACTGACGTTGCCGGGCCGCTTAATGGTCTTGTGCTAATGAACGACGGATTGCGTTTTACAGCGAATGAGTTTGGGGTCATTAATGGGTTAGTCGATCCAACTGAACTTTGCCAGGAAGCTGGGTTTTCCCTTGCGCTTGACTCTTCAGAAACACCACAGACAATCACTGAATTATCCCAGTCAGGTCAGAGCCAACCCCATCTTTCCCGGACAGACGAAGCACAAGCCAGGAACAACAGCGGGCAAAAAATCTGTCACGTGATCTTGGTTGGAGAGGGTGGCCAAGAGCGACTATGTGGGAGAGTTTGCAAGAATGCTCGGGCTCTGTCATCTCACAAAAAAAGAAGTCATCCAAGGCAACATAGCTGTGATGTCAGAGTGGTCGGGGAGGATGGTCAGCCGCGGCCATGCGGGAAAGTCTGCAAGAATGCTCGTGCCCTGATGGATCACAATAGAAATAATCATAAAGGGCCAGAAACCTGTAACATGACTGTGGTCGGGGAGTATGGTCAGCAGCGAGCATGCAAGAAGATCTGCAAGAATGCTCAAACCATGGCGAACCACAAAAAAATGGTGCATGGCAGGCAACAAACCTGTTACGTGACCGTGGTCGGAGAGGATGGCCGACAGCGCCCATGCGGGATGGTTTGCAAGAATGCTCCTTGTCTGGCGTCTCACAAAATAAGAGCCCACAGCGGGCAACAAATCTGTGACAGGATCGTGGTTGGGGAGGATGGTTTGGTGTGGCCATGTGGTAGGATCTGCAAGAGTGCCGGATCCTTGGCGGATCACAAAAGAAGAGAGCACAGCGGGCAACAAATCTGTGACCGGATCGTGGTCGGCAAAGATGGCCAGCAGCGCCCGTGCGCGAAGGTTTGTAGGAGTTCTAAAGTTCTGTCAGATCACAGAAGAAAAGACCACAGTGGGCGACAAACCTGCTACGTGACCGTTGTCGGATTGGACGGCCAACAGCGGCCGTGCGGAGCAGTCTGCAAGAATGCCAGAGCTCTGACGGAACACAAGGGTAAGCATCGAAAACGCAAATTTGTTGGCATGAACCGGGACGTTGATCTCAAGTCTCAATAAACACTTCACTGTTAGAAACAATGTGACCAGGACTTTATCGGCCATCAGGCAGAGTGAAGCAGGGCTCACTCAATCTTCTGAGCCCAGCTTTCTGTTTCAGGTTCAAGGAAGACGTGTTCGAGGATTTCAGCAGCCCAGGGGTATTGCCCTGAGATTTGGCGAAGGACTCTGACGGACATCACCTGGGCGGCCGGAACTTGGCTCCAGACGCTTTTGCCCAGACAGCGCCAGTGGTCAACGTTCATTTTTGCGGGTTTCCTTTCAAAAAGGCTGAGTTGCTCACCGCAAATGTCACAGGTCATCAGGCAGTGCTCAAAATCGGGCTCTTCAGGAACAGGAGCTACTTCCCAGATGTTAAGCGGAACACCGGCTGCTTCACAAAGCTCACACTTTGAACTGGCCCTGCGGGCAAGATCCTTGCCAAGCAAGTTCAGTGCAGCCTGTCGTTCCTGATGTTTCAGTAAGCCTTTGGCCATATTCTTTCTCCCAAATGAGCTAATGATACAGGGAATTGAAAAGCTGACTATGGCGCAAATGAAGCTCAAAGTTCCTTGATCGGGTGATAAATACCTTAAAATACGCCCTTGATCTCTGACTGGATGGCTGGTTACGCTATCAGTTCAATGGATCCCAGACTTTTTACAGGCAAATCAATGGCTTTAAGTTTCATTTCACATCCCAGCCCCAACTTTGACGCCCGGGAAATTCCTGTAGAATTTCTGGTCCTGCACTACACGGCTGTGGACCTTCAGGGTACGCTGGACATGATTTCGAGTCCAGGTTGTGGGGTTTCAGCTCACCTGGTGATTGATCTGGACGGGACCGTCTATGAGCTGGTCAGTTGCCTGAATGGAACTGCTCACAGAGCCTGGCATGCTGGTATCAGTCGTTGGCAGGAAAAAGAAGCGCTCAACGATTTTGCTATTGGAATAGAGTTGGTTAACTACAACGGGAATGTTTTCCCTTTCACCGATGCACAATATTCAGCTCTGAAAGATGTGATTCGCCTGTTGCAGGAGCACTACCCCAGCCTGGGTGATCCACAACGGATTATTGGCCATGAACACATAGCTGGTTTCAGGGGAAAAGCCGATCCGGGTTGTCATTTTGACTGGGATCGTCTTTTTACAGAGAGTTTTCCTGATCAACCTCGGCCCGTTCGGGAATCTGTTTGCCCAAAGGAGCTTCAGGCTTCTCTGGAGAAGTTCCAGTCGCTGGAACCTGCTGATAGAGAACAGCGAACACTTTTCTGGAAAAGGGTTAACGAGTTAACAGAAACCTCGGTCAGGCTGATTCAGGAGGGAGTCAGATCTCATTCATGATCTCAATAATCGTTGCTCGACGTACTATTTCTGAAAAGAATATGTCATTTTGAGATGCTGACAAATTCTATGGAAATACTCCATGCCCCTGTGTACGAAGTTTTTTAAGTGCGTTGTCACCCTCCTTCTACAAGCTCGGGACGAGCCAAGTGTGTTTTATAGAGCCAGCAATATAGCCAGAGTGGTTATAACACCTAAACCCGTAGTCATTCTGGTTGCATCCGACGGTGAACTGGGGCTCGCGCTCTTAGCGGACATCGTGTTGCTACCAAAAGCCACATTGTTAACAAAAGCAGAGGACGTAGCGACTGTGGGGCAGACTCCTGATTCAAAGAAGAAACGACCTTCGAAGTTGGTCAGTCCACTACAGGCCGTGGCTGAGGAGTTAATGGCTGTCCAGGTGTTCAGTATCTGACTGATGTTATAGGGAACGGTTGTTGGCATGGTTGTTGGCATGAAAACGGTTGAGTTTACCGATGGCGTGACAACGGTTGAATTTGGCGTTGGCATTTCAACGAGTGAAGTCATCGGTCTTTCGCACTCACCTCCCAGCGATAACGGATCAGCCGCTTTCAGGCTGAAGTGTTCTTGAAGTTGTTGCCAAGGACTAACGGCCTGCAGGTGGTTACAGGCCAGGGCGAGTTTAAGAGGGGCGCTGACGTTTATAGCGGCCGCTGTTCTCGCGGTTACCCGGATCCGGTTGCCTGCCAGGTTAAAGTGAGGAGGCTCTGCATTGCCATCGGTATGACCTATAAGCGTGAAGCCTCCCAGCCGTGGCGATCGTTGGGCACGGGCGTCGCGAAGTGTGTTAGTACTGCCATGATTGGCAATGTCTACTGTATTTCTGAAAATATCCAGGCGAGTTCCGGACCCAAGAGTAAATTCACCCGCTTCTGCCATTCTGCCCATGAATGTATTACCAGTAACAGCGATTCTGTGTGACTGGTTCCTGATAGCAGGAAGATTTACAGACACCCCATCTTCGGGCATGTAGTTCAGGTACCAGTTCTTGATGATGTGACCTTTGATCGTGTTATTGGCAAATTGGAGGCCAGGGCCAGGGCGGCTGCCATCGGCGTCTGCATCCAGAGATTGTTTGCAGTCAAGATGAACGGCGGATCGGACAGGAATATGAAATACATTGTCTTTTATAATCAGTCTCCGGTTATAACATTCTGCGAAAACAACAGTGTTAGTTCTGGGTTCATCAGGGCGTCCAAATGGCCAGAAAGTAATGTGTCTTATATTGCTGTCTCTTGTTTCTCTATACCGGAAATTTTTAGTGGTTCCTACCTTGATTACAGAGTTGCCCCCTAAATGGGAACCGATGACGATTTCAAAACCATCATCAGCGGCTCCAATAATGTCCTGACCATCCTTCAAAACGATTTGATAGTTTGTAACGTATATAGCCTGTTTTTTACCTGCATGGACAGAGTTGGATGAGAGCAATACCACGGTGTTTTGAGGAGCCTGGCGGATCAACTTAGCTAAATCCTTTTTCGGGTTAGCACTGAGAACAAGACACTGTTTTCCGCGAAAAAGCTCTCTATACTGGTTTAGCCGTCTCTGAACCCCTGACGTTTGTCCTGTGAGAGAGTCGCACGATACTGTCATAGAGGCAGGTTGAGTCGCCGCCTGAGCCTCTGAAGTCAGAGTGTGCAACAAGAATATCTGGGCGACTAACAGGACGAAACAAAGCTGCAGGCTAGTCATGTTAAGGTTTCCGTAGAAAAAGTGGATAGGAAGCCTAGACGCTGCATTGATACTTAGCCAATGATTTGAATGTTCGCTTTTAAGAGACTCTCGGCAGGGCCGGGACGGTCAGGTGTATTCCTCCAACCCCAACAGTTTTTTGCCCAGTTCAGTGAGCCGGGCAGGCTCTCCTGGTTCAGGGTCTTGTTGATGGTTTAAGCCCCGCCACTTTTTTGGTGCTCTTTTTTCCTGCCAGAGTTCTATGCGTTCCTCAGCCGTCTCTTCCAAGCCTGCCGGAAACATAGAAATATAGACTGCCAGCCTGGGCTTGTCCGAAATATTCAGCATGCCAGAATGAGGGA
>NZ_JAHHPS010000352.1:0-1124 GCF_024606275.1 Endozoicomonas sp. SESOKO4
CAGATTGTCTCCATTCTCTTGATTTCGATAGACATGAACTCGATCCATCCAGTCCGGATCAAGATCAGGTAGACCTGATTCTTGTAATACAGCTGTTTCTGTTGTTGAAGCAGAAGGACAAGACATAATTGCAATACAGTGTGACTCAGATTCTTCTTCTAAGCCAGAATGTGCGTTATTACCTGATTTATCTATTTTCGATGAGTGATCAGAGTCTGTGTTTACTGTGGCTGGCCTTAAATTCAGAAGTACAGTAAATCGTATAATCTCTGTCAGCTGCTTTGATGATTCCCGCTGATTGAACAGGTAAATCTCAACATCACATTTGCGACTTTGCCTATTACAGGGTACTCGAATTTCATGATCCAGACTTCTTTCCTTAAGCTGGTTGGATAATGTCGTATCCAGAAATGTTCTTGCCTCTTGCAAATCCATTTCCGGTAGCTCAGTTATGATAAATTCTCCAGATTCATGCTGTTTTTGAAGCTCCACTCTGAATGGTTGATGAGACCAGAAAAGGTTCATATTTACTTCTGGTTCAAACCCTGGCTCCGGGTCAGAATTCAGGGAAGAAGTGTAAAGAGGAGTGCTGAGATTTAACTTCGACTGAGCGGCACAAAGAGAGGTGAAGCAAAACAATAAAACCAGAAAAAAAAACTGCTTGATCAATGATTGCATGTAGCATCCCTTAATAACAGAACCGCACAAATAGTTATGGGTCAAGATGGTTGAGACCTTTGGCTCTTGGTTTACAGACATAGTCATAATTCCCCATTAAGCTGTGTCCAAGAGCCAATATTTTTCCTGCGGCAGGATAAGAATGACTGACCAGTGTAGAACCGCCTTCATATATCATGATTAGCCCGGAGCCCTGGAATAGGCTCGTCATAACTATTCCGGGGAAGTAATAGAGGTTCAGGAAAAGCGAACCTGCCGTAATTGTTCCTCCCAGGGTAAGTCCTGCTGTATCTTTAGCGGCCGGGTGATCGAACAGGTTTCGACCCAGAGTGATTGCCATTTCTGTATTAACCAGACCCGCTGCTTCAACAGCATTTGCGAGATAAATCCAGGTCAGACCACTGGAGTATTTCAATAAAGCCAGACCGCCGATGCTGGCCATCGAA